>MUIA01000214.1 GCA_002084115.1 Oceanospirillales bacterium LUC14_002_19_P2
ATAAGGTGCTATTGCAGAATAAGGTCATCGCCTATGCCACTGAATTGGGCTTTTGCAACAGCCTCTTTATCTGAAAATAAGACAGGAGGCTCTGAAATGATCCGCCAACCTGGAAAAGGGCCGTTTTTACTGCTGTCGTGCGGGTAACTATCCGCATTGGTTATTCGTCTGTCAATTTTATCGCGGTAGCTGGTGAGGAATAGTTGGAAGGAGTTTTGGGTACCCATGTGTGGGTACCCAGAGGAAATCGTTAGCTTTTCTCTTCGCGACAAGTGCCTGCTTCGTATTCGTCCATGGCTTCCAGTGCCGCTTCAATGGAGACAGGATTGATTTCGGTATGCACCAGCTTCATGTTCTTGATCTGGGCGTGATACCAGAACCAGTGGTTGTCTTCTGTCTGGCACAGTGCCTTGATGTCATGGTCAAGTGAGGGGAAAAGTGGCATGAAAACATGCCCGATATGCTTTTTACGATGAATGATGGCGGTCTTGCCACAATAGGTCTTGCCGTTACGGGTTTCAGAGACCTGGTCAAAGGCTTCCCCTGCCATGCGATCAGCAATCTGATCCTGATAGCGGTCAAGCCAGTAGAGGGCTATTGCACCGGTCAGTAGCCAAACAAGTTCCATAGATACCTCTTTATTGTTGTCTGCCTTGTGCGCGTTGTGAGATATATCGGCTTGCCATTACTATTTTTTATACGGGGCCAATAACTTGGTTGCAAGTGCTTTCAGAGGGCCCAGTGGGCGACCATGGCCGTGGCCAGCTCCCGGAAAACGATTTCCCCATACAGTATTTTGGCAAGGTTCAGTGAAAAATACATGACAGTGCCCGGCCCCTGGCTGGTGATGATTTTGGCCTCTTCATCGATGACAAGCGGTTCGTTGATGGCTACGGCGCCGGTTAATTGCGACTGAAAGCTGGGGTGTGCTGTTGCCCGTATGTTTTTCAGCAGTCCATGATGCGCCAGAACAATGGTGGGTGATGCACAGATGGCTGCAATCCAGTGCCCCATCTGTTTCTGGCTGATCAGTAAATCGGTCAGCGGCTGGCAATCTCTCAGGTGTTCGGCGCCGGGCATGCCGCCCGGTAGGGCGATGATGTCGTAATGGGCGTCGGTACACTCGCTGATGGGGCAGTCCGCCAGCAGGCGCACGCCCCGGGAGGCCTCCACATTGATGGAGCCATCCGCGTTGCAGCTTGCTACCGTGACAGTGGCGCCTGCACGCCGAAGGGTATCGATAATGGTGACGGCTTCTATCTCTTCGATGCTGTGCGCGACAGGCACAAGAACACTCTTGGACATGGTGGGGCTCGATCGTTCATTCAGGCTGTGACAGACATTTTAGCCGCAAAAAACTGGTGGATAGCCGCAATTGACCGTTGGCGGGGTTTTTTTCCTGTTCGAACTGGCTATAATACCGCTCCCGTTTCCCATAATGAGTGCCCAATGTTTGAACCGCGGTGGTTTTAAAGCCCTTGCATTGGTTCGTGGGCTGCCTAAACAGCCGTGATGTTTGAATTCAACTCGCGTTAGCGAGCATTGAGGCGGATAGATAGATGAAAACCTTTAGCGCTAAACCAGAAACCGCTAAGCGCGACTGGTATGTTGTAGATGCTTCCGGGCTGACGCTCGGTCGTTTGGCTACAGAAATTGCCAGCCGCCTGCGTGGTAAGCACAAGCCTGAGTACACTCCTCACGTTGATACCGGCGATTACATCGTTGTCATCAACGCCGAGCAAGTGCGTGTGACCGGTCGTAAGGCATCTGACAAGATGTACCACCGCCACACCGGCTTCCCGGGTGGACTCAAGTCAATGAGCTTTGAAAAGCTGATTGCTCACAAGCCTGAACGTGTCATCGAGCTGGCAGTTAAAGGCATGATGCCCCGTAACCCGCTGGGTCGCGCTATGCAGCGTAAGCTGAAAGTTTATGCCGGATCTGCGCATCCGCATGCTGCACAGCAGCCTCAGCAACTGACTATTTAATCGGGGGTCAACATGTCAGTAACTCAGAACTACGGCACAGGTCGTCGCAAAACCTCTACTGCTCGTGTCTTCCTGCGTAAGGGAACTGGCAGCATTTCTATCAACGGTCGTACACTTCAGGACTACTTTGGTCGTGAAACGTCCCGCATGATTGTTATGCAGCCGCTTGAGCTGGTTGAGATGATAGAAAATTTCGACATCATGATCACCGTAAAAGGTGGTGGTGCTAACGGTCAGGCCGGTGCGATCCGTCATGGTATCACTCGAGCTCTGATGGAATATGACGAAACTTTGCGTCCTTCTCTGCGCAAGGCTGGCTATGTCACCCGTGATGCCCGTATGGTTGAACGGAAAAAGGTCGGTCTCCACAAGGCTCGTAAGCGTCCCCAGTTCTCCAAGCGTTAATTCGTTTTTGGATTACTGCAAAAGCGCTGGTCTTCGGACCGGCGCTTTTTTTATGTCTGCTATTTTTTATGCCTGAAAAGTGGGCATTTTTTGTCGGCAAAGGCCATGAAAGTGCGCCAGTATGGATCTCATCCATTTAATTTAAGGGGTAAACCCTATATCATTGCGGATTGTTGGTGGGGTGCTAAGGGGAATTGCGGTTGCTTGTCAGTAATTCCGAGTTTAACTAATATGCCCACCGCTTTGCCTGGCATGCAGAATAAATGAGCTAACGCTCTGATGGGGAGAAAGCCGAATGAGTCAAGACGGCGTAAATGTGGGCCGGCGCCGCTTTCTGGTTGCAGCTACTTCGGTAGTTGGTGCAGTGGGGGCTGCGGGAGTTGCGACACCGTTTATCAAATCCTGGAATCCAAGCGCCAAGGTCAAGGCGGCGGGCGCACCTGTCAAAGTCAATATATCGAAGCTGGAGCCTGGTCAGCAGGTGATTGTGGAGTGGCGTGGCAAACCTGTGTTTGTCGTGCGGCGTTCGCAGGCGATGCTCGATAATATCCGCAAGGTCGATGATAAGGTTAGAGATCCGAGCTCTCAGGAGTCGGAGCAGCCTGGTTATGCGCAGAATGAATTCCGCTCCAGTCGGGAGGATATCCTGGTTCTGGTAGGGCTCTGCACACATCTGGGGTGTTCGCCAAAATTCACGCCTGAAGTGAAGCCAATGGACTTTGATGCGAATTGGGTGGGTGGATACTACTGCCCCTGTCACGGTTCCAGGTTTGACCTGGCGGGTCGTGTGTTCAAGGGGGTGCCGGCGCCAACGAACCTGGAAGTGCCGCCTTATTCCTTTGAAGGGGACGACATCCTGACTGTAGGTGTTGATGAGGAGGCTGCCTGATGGGAAGCAAATTACTGACCTGGGTGGATGAGCGTTTTCCGCTGACGAAGATGTGGGAAGAACATCTCAGCAAATACTACGCACCCAAGAACTTCAATTTCTGGTATTTCTTTGGTTCTCTGGCGCTTCTGGTTCTGGTGAATCAGCTGCTGACCGGTGTCTGGCTGACCATGAGCTATGTGCCTAGTGCAGAGGGTGCTTTTGCCTCTGTTGAGTACATCATGCGGGATGTGGAATACGGTTGGCTGATTCGTTATCTCCACTCCACAGGCGCCTCGGCCTTCTTTGTGGTGGTTTACTGCCATATGTTCCGCGCCCTGTTGTATGGGTCATACCGAAAGCCTCGTGAGTTGGTATGGATTTTCGGTATGGCGATCTACCTGGCGCTGATGGCTGAAGCCTTCATGGGTTATCTGTTGCCTTGGGGGCAGATGTCCTACTGGGGGGCACAGGTTATCATTTCCCTGTTCGGTGCTATTCCGGTGATTGGTCCTGATCTGCAGCAGTGGATTCGTGGTGATTACCTGATCTCCGGTATTACCCTGAACCGCTTCTTTGCCTTGCATGTGGTGGCGTTGCCGATCGTCATTCTTGGTCTGGTTGTCATGCATATCATTGCGCTGCACGAAGTGGGTTCCAATAACCCGGATGGCGTGGAAATCAAGAAAAACAAGAATGCTGATGGCGTACCAGTTGATGGCATTCCTTTCCACCCCTACTACACCGTTAAGGATATCGTGGGTGTGGTTGTCTTCCTGTTTGTGTTCTGTAGCGTGGTGTTCTTCTTCCCTGAAATGGGTGGGTTCTTCCTTGAGCATGCGAACTTTGAGCAGGCGAATAGCCTCAAGACGCCAGAGCATATCGCGCCAGTCTGGTATTTTGGAGCGTTCTACGCCATCTTGCGGGCAGTTCCGGATAAGTTGCTGGGCGTTGTTGCCATGGGGGCCGCCATTGCGATTCTGTTTGTTTTGCCATGGCTGGACAGAAGTCCTGTGAAATCCTGGCGTTATAAGGGGTTGATCAGTAAGACTTGTATCGTTGTCTTTGGTCTCAATTATATTCTGCTGACCTGGCTGGGAACGCAGCCGGCGACAGGCTTGCTGACCAATATTGCGCGTGTGGCAACCCTGTTCTATTTTGCGTTCTTCCTGCTGATGCCTTTTTACACCCGTTTTGAGAAGACTAAAACTGTACCGGAGAGGGTGACCGGCTAATGAAAAAAATATTCATTACATGGCTGTTTGTGTTGCTGCCGGTGGCTGCGTTCGCTGCTGGCGGTGGGGGCTATCCGCTGGATCATGTTGAGACGGATGTCAGTGACAAGGCGTCGCTGCAGCGGGGGGCAAAGTTTTACATGAATTACTGTGCCGGCTGTCATGCAACACAGTTCCAGCGCTATGAACGGGTGGCTGATGACTTGGGCATTCCTCATGATCTTATGCTGGATAATCTGGTGTTCACGGATGCCAAGATTGGCGATCTGATGAAAAACGGCATGATTGAGGGAGAGGCCAAGCAGTGGTTTGGTGCGGCACCGCCTGATCTGACGATGGTGGCGCGTGTTCGCGGTACCGATTGGCTGTATACCTATCTGCGCACTTTCTACTTAGATCCCAAGCGTCCCTGGGGTGTTAACAACAAGGTCTTCCCGGATGTGGGTATGCCGCACGTGCTGCTGGAATTGCAGGGTGGCTTGATTGATACCTGTGCAGGTGATGCTGAAGGTCAGGTTGATACTCTTACCGGTGAGAAGTTGTGTGGACTGGTATCCGACCCAGAATATAAGGGAAGTATGAGTCCGGAAGAGTACGATCAGGCGATGTACGACCTGGTTAATTTTCTGGACTACAGTGGTGAGCCGATGCAGCTGGAACGTCAGAAAATTGGTATTTATGTGCTGCTATTCCTGGCCTTTTTCTTCGTCGTAGCTTATTTGCTGAAGCGGGAGTACTGGAAGGACGTTCACTAACTTCTATAATCTGGTAAAATTTGCTATCTGGCGCGTAGTCACACTTGTGGCTGCGCGCGTTTTTGGTTTCATGTATGACCTCAGGTGGGGGTAGATCAATGGGCGTAGTCGCCAAAAGGTCCTCAATGACATTTTTTTCTGACCCGGCTGATCACTACTGCCATCGTGTTCGTATTGTGTTGGCGGAAAAGGGCGTCGCTGTCGATATTCAGGATGTTAATCCGGATGCCAGGCCTCAGGAGCTGGCTGATATCAATCCCTACAACACGCTGCCGACTCTGCTGGATCGTGATCTGGTGCTCTATGAGCCCAATGTCATGATGGAGTATCTGGATGAGCGTTTCCCGCATCCTCCGCTGCTGCCTGTCTATCCGGTGACCCGGGCTCAGAGCCGGTTGATGATGCACCGTATCCAGAAAGACTGGTGTGTTCTGGCTGATACTATTTTGGATCCTAAGACTAAGGATGCTGTCGCAGCCAAGGCGCGTAAAGAATTGCGTGAAAGTCTCATTAGCATTGCACCCATCTTTGCTGAGAAGCCCTTCTTTATGAGTGAAGAGTTTACGCTGGTTGATTGCTGTGTGGCACCGATTCTCTGGCGTTTGGAGGCGATGGATATTCAGTTGCCGCCACAGGCCAAGGCGATCACTGATTATGCTGAACGGTTGTTTGAGCGTGAATCTTTCCGTGAAAGTCTCTCGGATGTTGAGAAAGAAATGCGTATCTGATCGCTGAGATTGGCATACACTAAAGGGGGGCAAGCCCCTTTTTTTGCGTGTTTGGAAATAAATCTGGAGTCATTCAATGAGTATGACCAGCAGTCGCCCTTATATTATCAGGGCACTGTATGAATGGATTGTTGATAACGATTGCACCCCTTATCTTTTGGTGGATACGACGGTGCCTGGTGTCGATGTTCCGGATCAGTTTGCCGGTGAGGAACAGGTTGTACTCAATCTTGCGCCCATGGCTATTCGTGATATGGATGTTTCTAATGAAGCTGTCATGTTTCTGGCGCGTTTTGGTGGTAGAACGTTTCAGGTCTGTGTACCCGTTGGGGCTGTCATGGCAATTTATGCCAAGGAAAATGGTCAGGGCATGGTCTTTGAGGTTGAGGCTCAGCCTGAAGGTGTGCATCTGGTGGATACTGAGGTTAATGACGATGAGCCTTCGCCAGAGCCTGATCCTAGTGGGCCGGGTAGGCCGCCGAAAGGGCGCCCCAGTCTGAAAGTGGTTAAGTAATACCAATCGTATTTTCTAAGTCCTAAGCCTGATGCCAGCTATCCTTAGGCATCATCAACGAATTCTCTTTGAAACGATGTCTCGCCGACCACAGTTACCCGAAGGTTTTGAGAAT
>MUIA01000219.1 GCA_002084115.1 Oceanospirillales bacterium LUC14_002_19_P2
TGCGGGAGCATGAGCTATCCAATAAAGCGTTTGAGGGTTACGAGGATATTGTGGATTGTTGCTGCAATGCCTGGAATAAACTGTGTAGCGAGGCTGGACGGTTGTTCAGTTTATGCTCTCGCCTGTGGGCACTTATGCAGTAGTTAGAAAAGGCGATTGGTATAACAAAGGTGATTAAATGCAGCTTATTGACTGTCAAAACGACAAACCGGCATTTTTCACCTTCCAGGCACTACTATGGACTCCGTCAGCGGGACTGTTACCTTCCATCAACCTACACGCAAGCCCGCGACCGAAATCCTTTCTGACACCATCGTCCACCTTGATGCATTCAGTCGCCATACTCATCACACCCGCTACCACTGCCCTATTTATTGCTGGTTGGCAGCAGGAAAGGTGAAATTCCACAAAGTCTTTATTGAATCTCGCGTTTTCCTTTATATGGAATACCGGGATCGCCGTGGCGCCAGCTGTTACCGGCAGCGGCAATTCAAACACCTGGAAGACGCGTTACTGTTTCTGGAACAGGAAGCTGCGCATATTGAGCTTCCTGATATCTGCGGGGAAGAAACGGCCAAACGGCCGATCAAGCTGCCAGACCAGAGCCAGGCAGCCTGATAGAGAGTTACGGGTTAGCCAACGGGACGATTTCAAAAATATCCCGCAGCATCGGCTTCAAGCCGCCAAAGAAGTATTCCACCGCGATAACCATCACGATCAAACCCATAATCCGCATCAGCACTTTGTTACCACTTTCACCCAAACGATCCATGATCGGCTTGGCAAACAGCAGGAACAGGTAGGTCACGCCAATTACGGTCAGGATTGACAGGAACAGCACCGAACGGAACAGGATATCCTTATGCTGCTCCATCAGAATGATCACGGTCGCAATGGCGCCCGGGCCACAGATCAACGGAATTGCCAGCGGCGTGATCGCCACGTTATTGGTGTATTCCTCCAGGTCTTCCATCTCTTCCTGCTTGTCGATACGGGTGCGGCCCATACGCGCCTGAACCATTTCATAGCCCATCAGGAAGAACAGCACACCACCGACAATCTTCAGGCTGTTCACGGAAATCGCAAACACCTTGAAAATAATCGAACCGGTCAACGCAAAGGTGACCAGGATCGCAAACGCCGTCATGGTCGCTTTCAACGCCACATGACGGGCCTGTTGCACCGGTAAATCGGCCGTGATCGAACTGAATACCGGTGTAATGCTGACCGGGTTGATCATGGTGAATAATGAGGTCAGACAAAGGAGTGCGAACTCCATGAGGCTGTGAGCCATCTACCTAACTCCAGGGAACTGTTCTCTCGAAACGGATGAATAGTAATAGCGTCTGATTGATGCGTGATTAACGCGGGCGCTTTCGCTTATAATACGTTAGCCGATACGGTGCGCCCCAGAACGGGCCGCCTACCCTGCCGGCTGAAATCTATGTTGTTGAAGGCGCGCATTCTAACGCAGCTTTCCCCGCAACAGTAGACCCCGCGCCCGATAGATTGTTCTTTTTTATCAGCGCAGTTCAGAAAAAAACAATTTTTCCAAAGGATGAGGTTTCTCAGGCTGCGGCCCATCTCAGCCCGCCTGCGGAAACCCGGTATAACGGTAACGCAGTGACACAGACCAATACCCGCTCCGGCCTTTTTTTTGCGATCGCCGCTTTCTGCTTTTATGGTTTTATGCCGGTCTACTTTAAACAGGTGGAAGCCGCCTCCGCCATGGAGGTGCTGGCACACCGGGTATTCTGGTCGTTTCTGCTACTCGGCGGGGCACTCTGGCTGCTGAGCTTCTGGCAAGGATCGGCGTGCAAGCAGTCCCTTAAGGCGCTGCGCAACTGGCGAACCTGCCGGATATTGCTGCTCTCCTCCAGCCTGATTGCCGTGAACTGGCTGACCTTTATCTGGGCCGTGGGTAATGATCGCATTACCGAGGCCAGCCTAGGTTATTTTATCAATCCACTGGTCAACGTTCTGCTGGGCATGCTGTTTCTGCAGGAACGCCTGACACGCCCTCAAATCCTAGCTGTTCTGCTGGCCTTAACCGGTGTTGCCTGGCAGGTCATCACGACCGGCAATTTACCCATCGTGGCGCTGGTGCTTGCCATTACATTTGGTTTTTACGGGTTGGTTCGTAAACAGGCTGCGCTGCCAGCAGTCAGCTGCCTGCTGGCTGAAACGACATTAATGCTACCGTTCTGCCTGGTCTGGTTTGGCTATCTGGTCAGCACAGACAGCCAAGCCTTTCGGGTAGAACAGCTGGAACTCAGCCTTTGGCTGATGTTTGCTGGTGTTATCACGACTATACCACTGCTGCTGTTCACCGCAGCGGCAACGCGTATCCGGCTATCAACACTGGGATTCACCCAATACATCGGCCCCAGCCTGTCGCTGTGTCTGGCGATTTTTGTCTATAACGAACCGTTCGACAATAACCGGCTGGTCAGCTTTCTGTTTATCTGGATAGCGTTGGCTGTCTTTACCGCAGACAGCCTTCGACGGGGATGGCGGCAGGGTGCCTGATCAGGCGCCCTGATCCTGCTCAGCGACTTCAATCGGCTCAGAAACCTCAAGCCCGAGAATGCCTTCCTTGAACGTCCGGTTGATGGGGTTTTCACCAATCCAGACCGAGAGCAGCGCATTAAAGAAAGCCTTGCCCGGAATTATCCCTTTATCCTTGCCACTGATGCGAACCCGGGTGCCCAGCCCGGGAATATAATCAATTTCCCCGGTATCGCCTGCCTTCATCCGCCCTTCAAACATACTGATCATGGTATTGATCTCGGCTTCCAGCGCCTGCTGCTCCTCTTTGGTGATATTGAGCTGCAGTGCTTCATACAGCGCATTGGCCACACGGCGGGCGCTGATACGCTTCATCAGCACATGAAATACCATGCGTTTGTGACCATCATCGGCAAAAATCGCCTCGGCGGACTGCATGGGCTGTTCCAGGTAGAGCTGGCCGATGTAGGTATTCACCAGCAGGTACTGGGTTCGCAGGGCCGCGCCATTCAAGACCAGCTCCGGGCGACTATCCCGGGCGGGAAGCACATCGGGGATATCAACCCCCTTGATGGTCAGGCTCCAGGCCGGCGGCGCCAGCAAAAGGAGTAGTAGCGGCCATTTCAGCCAGATGAAATGTCTGTTCCTGTCAAACTGCGACGATGAGAACAGGGATCCTACGGTCCTGGTGCGCCGTATTCCCATGACTCTCTCCTGTGATTGTTCTTTTTATCGTTATTATTGTTGTGCCAATGGCGGTCTCGCGCCCCTCATTACACGACCCTGCGCACAAAAAAGCAATTCACCGCCCTGACCCGCTACCGTTGGTCGTTTCTCCTGACAGAAATCATCGCGATTTCCAACAGGCAGGCGCATATTGGCCATAATTAACGTATCACCATTTAAAAACCTCGTCTCCATCCCAATCTATAGAGGCATGATGTCATTTGAGTCATCCTCAGGGCCCGCAAAACCGGCATAGCGTCAGTTTCCTGACGGCAGGGATGGCAAAACCTGGAAACAGCATTCGGTGTACAATGAGCGAACAAGAGAAAGAATCCCCGGAAATCATTTCCGATGAAGCTGAAGAATCCACCCAGGCCGGCACCGGACTGGTCATTCCCCAGCAGGCGTTGCCAGACAAGCTTTACCTGATTCCTGCCAGTAACCGGCCCTTTTTCCCGGCTCAGGTGCAACCGTTGGTGTTTGCTGCCGCGCCCTGGGAAGACACTCTGAAGCGCGTTGCCCAATCGGACCAAATGGTCATGGGATTGTCGTTCATCGACAATATCCCTGAGTCAGACGAAGCCACACCGGATCAATTCCCTGAGATTGGCTGCGCCGTCAAGATTCACAACCTGGTGGAAGTGGATGACCAGATCCAATTCATCGCCCTCGGTATGCAGCGCTTCAAAATCGTCAAATGGCTGCGCCGCACCCCGCCTTACCTGGTTCAGGTGACCTACCCGGTCAGCAGCGAGGAAGATCCAGACACCCTGAAGGCCTACGCCATGGCGCTGATCAACGCCATCAAGGAACTGCTGCCACTGAACCCGCTCTACAGCGAAGAACTGAAAAACTATCTGAACAGGTTCAGCCCCCGTGATCCGTCACCGCTGGCTGATTTTGCTGCAGCTATTACCACCGCCCGTGGTGCTGAGTTGCAGGAAGTACTGGAAACCGTTTCTGTACAACGCCGCATGGAAAAAGTGCTGGTACTGATTCGCAAGGAGCAGGAAGTTGCCATGCTGCAGAGCGAAATCAGTGAGGCGGTTAATCTCAAGATCAGCAAACATCAACGTGAGTTCTTCCTGAAAGAACAGCTCAAGGTCATTCAACGGGAACTGGGGATTTCCAAGGATGACAAGACGGCGGAAATCGAAGAATTTCAGCAACGCCTGAAAGGCAAAACGGTGCCGGAACCCGTCCAGAAGAAAATTGATGAAGAGTTGCACAAGCTAGCTCTGCTGGAGATCGGCTCACCGGAGTTTGGTGTTACCCGTAACTACCTTGACTGGGCTACCTCGGTTCCCTGGGGCGCCTGCTCTGAAGACAAACTGAATTTAGACAATGCCCGCAAAGTACTCGACCGTGATCATGACGGGCTTGATGACGTTAAAGACCGGATCATAGAATTCCTGGCCGTTGGCGCTTACAAGGGCGAAGTCTCTGGCTCTATTTTGCTGCTGGTCGGCCCCCCCGGGGTGGGTAAAACCTCGATTGGTACCTCTGTAGCCGAAGCCCTGGGACGTAAATTCTACCGCTTCAGCCTTGGGGGCATGCGAGATGAATCCGAAATCAAGGGGCATCGACGCACCTATATTGGCGCCATGCCCGGCAAGCTGGTGCAGGCACTGAAAGAAGTGGATGTTGCAAACCCGGTGATTATGCTGGATGAGATCGACAAGATTGGCTCATCCTTCCGGGGTGATCCCGCCTCTGCCCTGCTTGAAGTACTGGATCCCTCGCAAAACACGGAGTTCCTGGATCACTACCTGGACATGCGCATCGACCTGTCCAAAGTCCTGTTTATCTGTACTGCCAACCAGCTTGACACCATCCCTGGCCCGCTGCTGGACCGGATGGATATGATCCGTCTTGCCGGTTATATCACCCGAGAGAAAGTGGCCATTGCCAAAAACCACCTCTGGCCAAAGCAGCTGAAAAAGGCAGGACTGAAGAAGAGCCAGATCAAACTTTCTGATGCGACACTGAAACAAGTGATTGAAGGCTACGCCCGGGAATCCGGTGTTCGTCATCTGGAAAAATTGCTCGCACGGATTATTCGCAAGTCAGTGGTACAAATCCTGAAAGAACCTGAACTGAAGTTAACGGTCACCGCGAAGAATTTGCCTGATTATCTTGGTGCGCCCTATTTCCGCAAAGAGAAAATTGTGCAGGGTGTCGGCGTTATCACTGGTCTCGCCTGGACCTCACTGGGCGGTGCAACCCTGCCAGTGGAAGCTTCCTGCATCCATACACTTCGCCCCGGTTTCAAGCTGACTGGCAAGCTTGGCGAAGTGATGAAAGAATCCGCCGAAATCGCCTACAGCTATGTCATGAGCCACCTGAAAAAGTTTGGCGGCCCCGCAGACTTCTTCGACAAAGCGTTTATTCACCTGCATGTACCTGAAGGCGCCACGCCGAAGGATGGGCCGAGCGCTGGTGTCACCATGGCCAGCGCCCTGCTGAGCCTGGCGCGCAACCAGAAACCACGACCACTGGCCATGACCGGTGAACTAACACTGACAGGACTGGTGTTACCGGTAGGCGGTATTCGTGAAAAAGTGATTGCGGCAAGGCGCAGTGGCATTCACGAAGTCATTCTTCCTGAAGCAAACAAGCGGGATTACGATGAATTACCCGACTATATCCAAGAAGGTATGACCGTACATTTTGCCAAACGGTTCAGCGATGTTGTAAAAATAATTTTTTAAGGGTCGGGCGCATAGATAAAGCTCTATGCGCCTAACTTTAGCTAACGATTACGAAGACTGTAGAGGCCAAAAATTAAACTCTCAACGTCTCAAGATACCTTTCTTTAACGGGATGCAGCTTACCTTTATTACGTGCTGTCTCAACAATATCAACTGACGATATATTATCTGGTGAAGCGACTCTCATGGGCATTAGCCCCTTAGGCGTTACTCTCTGCATTGAGAGCAAAGCGTCATTATCCCCTCTTGATACACTCATTTTATTCATTTTTTTATAGAATAGCTGACAGCCTTCGCATGCCTTTCTGTACTCTACATACACAGTGTCAGAATAAATGTAAGCGCTCGGGGAACCCCTCCCTCCACCCTTTGTAAGAGCTATTGACCCTTTAGTTATGAAATTTCACAACAAGGATGGGCAGAATCCAAGAGATTAACTGGTCATTTTTTTAATTACTCACTCAAGTTACGCAGTAACGAATAACCTTAGCTGCTCGAATGATGCCCGCAGAGCGGTCATGTAAATCTTCGCCCTGATCTGAAAATGATTGACCTTCAGTTTCAGGGAGAGGGTTTCCAACCTGAAAGCTGAGTAAATCGACAGAAAGACATGGTTGCTCTGAGTTTTGACCGTATGGGCTGGTGACTTTGCCATGGAGGC
>MUIA01000049.1 GCA_002084115.1 Oceanospirillales bacterium LUC14_002_19_P2
TGAGTTCCAAGCTTTCCTGCTTCGTTCAATTGTTCGAGCAACAGGCCTTCACTGACAAGCATGTTACCCTGGTTTACAGGAACATCGATTTGTAAGACAAAGGATTGATTGTTACGGCTAATGTCAGATGTAGACATAGTTGTTAACCAGCAGGGAACGGATTGCACAAGAATATGTCGGATTTTATGAGGATGCCTTTTTGAGTACTTTAGTTTTAATTATTTCGAAAGAGCACCCATTGCACAGTGCTCTTCAAATCTATGGAAAAGTTTTCGTTCTGGTGATTTTCACCCAGCTGGCATGGCTATTGGTCTTATTTTTGTTGGCAGGGAGTGGTTCATTGCGATGTTGCTGGCGATATATCAAAAAAATTTCTTGCCGGCGACGCTGACGGGGTTGGGGACTATTTCCAGTGCTGCCAGCATGTCGGTGCTGATTGTCTGTTCGGAAAAAAATACCGATGCGCCCGTCCTGATCCGCAGCATTATCCCGGCAACCATTAACATCCATACCGTGGGCAGTGCCATTGGCCTGACCATACTGACACTGGCCACGATGCATACTTTCGGCATGGTGTTACCCCCGTTTTCCGTATTCATGGGATTTGCCTTTTATTTTGCACTGGCCAAGTTTTCGGTCGTTGCCGTGCCGGGGGGCGTTATTCTGATTGCCGGGCCATTGCTGCAGTCTTTACTGGGTTTTTCCGATGATATGTTGGGGCTGATTACAGCGGTTTACATGATTTTTGATCCGTTTGGTACGGCTTTCAACGTTACTGGTAATGGGGCGTTTGCGATTCTAATGACCCGTATTTGCCAGCGATGGCATATCATTCGATGGAAAAACGATAATGGTGGCAGCGATAACACAGTATCACGCCTCCAAAGCCGAAGATGAGGCCGCCTGACAGAATGAAAAAGCGCTGATACTGCGCTTCACCCTGATGTTCCTATCCTGTAGAGTGCCGGCCAAACTGTTAAACGGAAAGCAGCGACATGAAACGCGAACTGGCGATTGAATTTTCCCGGGTGACTGAAGCCACCGCTCTGGCAGGGTATAAGTGGCTGGGACGTGGTGACAAGAATGCGGCGGATGGCGCTGCCGTTGAGACCATGCGTACCCTGCTGAACCAGGTGCAGATCGATGGCGAGATCGTCATCGGGGAAGGTGAGATTGATGATGCGCCGATGCTGTTTATCGGTGAACGTGTCGGGCAGGGCATCGGGGATGCAGTGGACATTGCTGTTGATCCCATCGAAGGCACACGCATGACGGCCATGGGGCAATCCAACGCGATTTCTGTGCTGGCTGTTGGTGAGAAGGGCTGCTTCCTGAAAGCGCCTGACATGTATATGGAGAAGCTGGCGGTCGGTCCGGGCGCCCGTGGTGTGATTGATCTGGACAAGCCGCTGGCGGACAACCTGCGTAATGTGGCGGATGCGTTGGGCAAATCGATCGAAGAACTGACCGTTATAACTCTGGCCAAGCCCCGTCATGATGATGTGATTCGTGACATGCAGCATATGGGGTTGAAAGTTTTTGCTATCCCGGATGGTGATGTGGCGGCCTCTATTCTGACCTGTATGCCCGACAGTGAAGTAAATGTGATGTACTGCATCGGCGGCGCACCGGAAGGGGTTGTTTCTGCTGCCGTCATCCGGGCACTGGATGGTGATTTCCAGGGGCGTCTGATGCCTCGCCATGAGGCTAAGGGAGATTCTCCGGAAAACCGCGCGGCTGGAGAACTGGAGATCAGCCGTTGCCATGAAATGGGTATTGAGCCGGGCGTTTTATTGCCGTTGGAGCGACTGGTCAGCTCCGATAATATTATCTTTTCCGCTACGGGCATCACCAAAGGTGATCTGTTAGCCGGCATCCATCGTAAAGGGAATGTGGCGACCACGGAAACGTTGTTGATTCGGGGTAAATCCCGCACCATTCGCCGGATTCAGTCCATTCACTACCTTGACCGCAAGGATCCCGACATTCGGAAGAATGTCCTGTAAGTCCAGAAAGGCTCCTTGAAGGAGCCTTTTTTATAGATTCCCGTTCTCAATGGCTACCCAGACTTTCCTTTATCCCTCTGTCGGCTTCACTAAAAAGAGAGGTGGACTGCGACAGGTTGGGTAACCATGAAAAAATTATTGATAACCCTTTTCTTATCGGTGCTGATCATTGGCGGGCTGTTTGGTCTGTTTATGTTGGCGCTGGTGACATGGGGTTATCAAATCGGCGTCTATGACCAGTTTGAGGATTTATGGCGCTTCGCCACCCTGCTGATGGTGCCAGTGGTGCCGTTATTAATCTGGTATATCAGTGAGTCGGTGGACGACAACGACAAAGACGACGTGGGTTAAAGCAGCGGGCTCATCAGGTGGAAAACCCCTTCCGCGAGTCGCTTGGGAAATCCGCGCCGGTTCCAGGCATCAAGAAAGACCCGGTCGGATTGCCGGATGTAATTGTCAGCCAGCTTACCCATTTCCTGGCCAAAATTATCGTCATAGACCATCAGGGTGACTTCGAAGTTGAGCCAGACACTGCGCATATCCAGGTTAACCGTGCCGAACAACACGGTAGAACGGTCTACCAGTACGCACTTGGTGTGCAGCAGACCGGCGTTGAACTGCTGGATTTCGACCCCCGCTTCCAGTAACTCTTCGTAGTAATAGCGACTGGCATAATGCACCAGGCGTGAGTCGTTTCGCTCGGGTACGATCAGTTTGACCTTTACACCCCTAATCGCCGCTGACACCAGCGCGGTCAGCAAGGCATCATCGGGAATGAAGTAGGGGGTGGTGATCACCAGCTCTTCACTGCTTTCATAAATTGCTGCCAGTAGTACTTGGTGGAGCAGGGTACGGTCAATGCCCGGGCCTGAAGGTAAAACGTGCATATCTGCCCGGTGCAGGTTCATCGCAATAGACTGAGGTGGCTGGTAGGCGCTCCGGAAAACGCTGAGGCCATCACCGGTTTCCAGCTCCCAATCCCACAGTATGATGGACGCCAGGACATGAGCCGAAGGCCCTTCTATACGTGTCATGGCATCCACCCACTGGCCAACCCCGGCATTCTGTTTGAACAGGCGGGGATCCATCAGGTTCAAGCTGCCGCTCCATGCGACGGCGTCGTCAATAACGGCTATTTTCCGGTGGTTGCGGATGTCCATCCGCTCAAACAGCATTCTGAACGGTCCCACTGGCATGGCCTCGGACAGTCGGACACCGGCTTTTTTCAGGCGTTTGGCCGCCTGACTCTTGAGAAAGCTGCTGCTTCCGACCGCATCCAGCAATACCAGACAATGCACCCCGCGGGTTTGTGCCGCCAGCAGCGCGGCTTCAATTTCGTCGATGCGCCCACCGGATTCCCAGATGTAAAACTCCAGGTAAATACTGGATGTGGCGTTATGGATATCGGTCAGCAAGCCATTGATGATGCTGTCGCTGTCATGGTAAAGCGTCAGGTGATTGCCGGGCAGAGCTGGAATGTTCATGGCCTTTTCTGCCAGGTTATACACCCGGTTATGGCGATGGGGGCTGGTGGTATCCTGCAGGCAGATCACTTCTTTCAGGTGGCGTGACCACTGCTCATAGGTCGGGTAAAGCGCTTCCGCCCGTTTGACCCGTTTGGTGCCGAGCCGGCGGGTGCCAAACATCAGGAACAGGATAATGCCGGCTAATGGCAGGGCGAACAGCAGCACCAGCCACGCCAGGGATACACCGACCGGCCGCCGTTGAAACATGATCGTTAGCGCAAACCCGATGATCAGGGCCAGGTAGGCGCCGCCAGCCAGCAGGCTGAACCAGGAAAAGGATTCCATACAGTGGTCTGGTTGTTATCCACCGGAAAGAAAGGATTTTCCAGTGTATCTGACATGCTCAGGGATGTCAGTTCTGTGACGGCGGTATATGTACGGTTTTTTCCCCGGTCTATCCGATGTTTCAGACAGGACAGTTAGTGCTAGTATTGCAGGTTTTTTGACGTGACCCTCCAGGTGCCTGTGACTACGACGGATTTTTCCTCACTCCCACTCAAGCCGGCGATGCTGGCCAACCTCAAAACCCTTGGTTACCGGGAGATGACCCCGATCCAGGCGGCCAGCCTGCCGGTGATCCTGAATCAGCAGGATCTCATCGCCCAGGCCAAAACCGGCAGCGGCAAAACGGCGGCATTCGGGATTGGTCTGTTGTCCAGGCTTAATGTCCGGCATTTCCAGGTGCAGGCGCTGGTACTGTGTCCTACCCGCGAGCTGGCGGACCAGGTCGGCAAAGAGATTCGCCGGCTTGCGCGGTTTACCCATAACGTCAAGGTGTTAACGCTCTGTGGCGGTATTCCGCTTGGGCCGCAGATCGGGTCGCTGGAACATGGCGCCCATATCGTGGTGGGCACTCCCGGTCGTATTATGGAACACCTGCGTAAAGGCACACTCTCACTGTCATCGTTGAAAACGCTGGTGCTTGACGAAGCTGACAGGATGCTGGACATGGGCTTTCTGGACAGTATCAACACCATCATTGAACAAGCCCCCGCGGATCGACAGACCCTGTTGTTCTCCGCCACTTACTCAGATGGGATTCGACGGATCAGTGGTTCAATCCAGTCTAATCCGGTAGCGATCACGGTGGAGTCTCATCACAGTCATTCGGATATAGAGCAACGTTTTTATGAAGTTGAGAGCGCTCAGCGCTTGCCGGTGCTGGCAAAGCTGTTGAGTCACTATCAACCGGCATCGACAGTGGTTTTCTGTAATACGAAGCGGCTTTGTCAGGAAGTGGCGGACGATCTGCAACAACGAGGGTTTCAGGCGCAGGCGCTCCACGGTGACCTGGAGCAGCGGGCCCGGGATCAGGTGCTGGTCCGTTTTGCCAACAGGAGCTGCTCCGTACTGGTTGCCACGGATGTGGCGGCCCGCGGGCTGGATATCAAGGAGCTGGAAGCCGTGATCAACCTGGAATTGTCCCGGGATCCGGAGGTGCATGTACACCGGATCGGTCGGACGGGGCGTGCAGGCCAGACGGGACTGGCGCTGAGTCTCTTTAGTGGCTCTGAACACTATAAACTGCTGGCGATCGAGGCCAATCAGCCGCACCCTCTGACCATAGACCGTACCGATACACTGAAGGTGGACGGTTCGGTAGTCTTCAAAGCGCCCATGGTGACGCTCTGCATTGACGGGGGACGCAAAAACAAGGTTCGTCCAGGCGACATCCTCGGCGCACTGACGGGTAAGGATGGCATTGCCGGCAGTGAGGTCGGTAAGATCGATATTTTCGATTTTTGTGCTTACGTGGCGGTCAAGCGGGCGGTGGCGAACAGGGCGCTGAAACATCTGGCAGCCGGTAAAATCAAAGGCCGTTCCTTTAAGGTTCGAAAATTGCGTTGAACCAGAATTCGAATACCTTCTAAGAACCGGGTACGGAGAGCATCCGGTTGGTGCATTCACCGGGATAACTGTTGTGGTTGGCACCCGGTGAGCTGACCCCGCTTAACAGGCTGAATCGTGGATGACTGCCAGTATTGGCGCTCGACCAGTGAACCAGGTAGGGATGCATCAACAACGCATCACCCGGTGCCAGCTCCGGACAGACAGCTTGTTCTGCCCATTGGGGATCAGTCTGCTCTCTGGCGGGCCGTAACCCGGGCAGACCAACATGCCGGTGTGATCCCGGCACGACCGTCAGCCCACCATTGCCGGGGCCTGCAGGGTCAATGGCGATCACGGCCACTACATAACTCCCCCAGTGATTCATGTCGGACCAGTTGGGATCCGCATTCAAGCGGTGTTCGACATCGCGATGTGGTGGGAAAATGAGATTGTCACCCGGCAGTTTGGGGTGAAATTGGCAGATCAGATGCTCAAATTGCTCAGACATCAAAATGTCGGCGAATGCCTGCAAGAGCTTTGGGTGTCGCGACATTTGCAGTAGCGTAGGATAGGCACTGCCGCAGCCGCACACGCGGCAGAGTTTCTCCAGGTGCCCGTAAGCATCGTTCGCCACGACAAACTGGGCGCCACGGTAATAGAAGTATCCGTCGAAATGGCGTCCCATGAAGGCGGCACGCTGTTCTGCAATCTCAATGAGGTGATGGAGAGATGCCTCGACCAGCGTCACTTCGTCGGCGGACAGAAGATGTCGGATCGTGCAGTAGCCTTCTTCAAAGAACTGACGCCAGTCAGCCTCCGACAGGGGGGAATGCTTGCCAAAGCGGCGTTCAGGCAGGGGATGCTCCATATCAGACCCAACGCTCCTGTTGTTTGCCCATACCTTCAGGTTAGTTCGGTCTGTGAGAGGGAGGAAACCCGTAAAGCAGGCGTTCTGTCAAAAGTCAGTGATGTGTCATTTTTCTGCAGCTTGCCCCCTAATCGTTGATCATATTTGAACATCTCCTGCTATTTTGCATGCATCCGGTTTTTTCTCTGGGTAACAGTCGGGTATTGTCATACTCACTCAAGTTACGCAGTAACGAATAACCTTAGCTGCTCGAATGATGCCCGCAGAGCGGTCATGTAAATCTTCGCCCTGAGCTGAAAATGATTGACCTTCAGTTTCAGGGAGAGGGTTTC
>MUIA01000374.1 GCA_002084115.1 Oceanospirillales bacterium LUC14_002_19_P2
AATATTCTCAAAACCTTCGGGTAACTGTGGTCGGCGAGACATCGTTTCAAAGAGAATTCGTTGATGATGCCTAAGGATAGCTGGCATCAGGCTTAGGACTTAGAAAATACGATTGGTATAAGCAGCGTATCTGCCAACGCACAAAAGAAAACGGTCGCCAACAGATGTCGTCGCAAAACCCCTTGCCGCAAAACAAACGCATTAATCGCACCGATAGCCGCAATCATTCCGGCATTGACGACAAAGCCGCGAGCAAACGGCATCAGCAATTCCATGACATCTCCCTAGGATGCCATTAAACGCATAGTCTGTATTTTCAGGGCCGAGACATTATGACGGGCGCATCACGAATAGCAATGGAGCGGCTTTATACCGCTCCATTCAGTCAATCAAATACTGGCCTGTTAAAGCTGCAATTACAGACCACCCAACAGGGTGTATTTGATTTCCAGGTATTCATCGAGGCCATATTTCGAGCCTTCCCGACCAATACCAGATTCCTTATACCCACCAAAGGGGGCAATTTCTGTCGACAGGATGCCTTCATTTACAGCGACCATGCCATACTCCAACGCTTCAGCCACCCTGAAAACCCGACCAAGATCGCGAGCATAGAAATAAGCCGCCAGCCCGTATTCCGTGTCATTCGCCATGGCGATGACCTCCTCCTCACTGCCAAATCGAAAGACAGGCGCAACAGGACCAAAGATTTCTTCCCGGAAACACAGCATCGCCGTGCTGGCATCGGCAATGACTGTGGGCTCATAAAAGCTGCCACCACGAGAATGACGCTGCCCTCCCACCAGCAACCGGCCCCCTTTTTCCACGGCATCGGCCACATGCTGCTCCACTTTTTGAACAGCGGCGTCATTGATCAGGGGCCCCTGCTGGCTCTCTTCGTTAACACCTGGCGCCACTTTCAGCTGCGCTACCTGTGCAGCCAGCTTGTCGACAAAGGTTTCATAAATATTGTCATGGACAAACACCCGGTTGGTGCACACACAGGTCTGCCCGGAATTACGGAATTTAGACACCATCAGCCCTTCAACGGCGCGATCGATATCGGCATCTTCAAAGACAATAAACGGCGCATTGCCTCCTAACTCCATAGAAACCTTTTTAACGGTATCCACACACTGCTTCATCAACAGCTTGCCAATACCGGTCGACCCAGTGAACGACAGTTTTCTTACAATTGGACTGGCACACAGGGCCTGACCGACGTCAGCGGGGCGCGCTGTCGTGACCACATTCAACACACCCGCCGGCACACCGGCACGCTCTGCCAGTTCAGCCAGCGCCAGGGCACACAATGGAGTCGCTTCTGCAGGCTTGATAACAATCGAACAACCCGCCGCCAATGCTGGCGCCGCTTTCCGGGTGATCATGGCAATCGGGAAGTTCCAGGGGGTAATGGCAGCAACTACGCCTACAGGCTCACGGGTCACCAGTACTTTGCGTCCCGGCAGGTGCTCGGGCACTACATCGCCATACGCTCGCTTGCCTTCCTCGGCAAACCACTCCACGAATGAGGCGTCATAGAGCACCTCTCCACGGGCCTCTGCAAGCGGCTTGCCCTGTTCACTGGTCATCAACAGAGCCAAGTCTTCCTGGTGTTCAAGAATAAGTTCATACCAGCGACGAAGAACCGCACTCCGGGCCTTGGCCGTCTGTTGTTTCCAGAGTTTCTGCGCACGTTCCGCTGCCTGAATGGCCATGTCTGTCTCAGCCGCTCCCAGATCGGGTACGTTAGCCAGTAATGCACCATCCGCCGGATTGGTGACAGCCAATGTAGTTTGGCCACTCACCCAGCCGCCATCAATATACGCCTGGGAGCGTAAAAGATTTTGATCATTTAATTGCATGCCACACCCGCGTAATTCTTATAACACCCAAAAATAGACAATCTCTGGACATCATTAATCGAAATGTAAAATATATCAAACACGAGAGGATATTTAACCGCAATGCAGACCCGTACTGCAATGACATCCTGAAACAAGGCGGATGAAATCAGGGTAGTAGACCACAGCCTCGTAGGAAAAAGCTTACAAGTGAAAGGGGAGGTTTCCGGTATTTCCCGCCACAAGTTGTTATTAATCTGTAATCACAAGGATGTACCCCGGCGCAAGGATGCGCCACCAAGGATGGTTCAACATATTCACTCCCCCCGCTGCCAACAGAAGTGATTTGCCTTCCATCCTTCGCTCCCAAAGGTCTATGAGATGCATCACTTCACAGGGTTTATGGGCAACCTTCACCTGGCAGCATCAGCGTCTGATCCGCTAATACCGGCAAGAGTGAATACCCCGGACGAACCCAAGGCTTACTGACACCCTGCTGCTCCAGCAAAGCGGCCAGAGATCCAGCCGCTTCCCGGCTACTGAAACCTTTGCTGATCAGTACCATCCAGGTTTCACCTTTCACCATCGTCGGAATAATCTCGGTTTCAACAGGCTGTAAACGGGCGGCCAGTGCTTTCAGGCCATCAACGTTCTGTGACGCGGAAAACTGCAGGTAGAACTGATCAGTACTGTAGGCTGGCTGACAGTCTGAAGAGGATTGTGGACTATCAGCAGCCGGTGCACTCATCATCTCGGAAGCTGCCACGGTGGATGATTCAACCAGTGACGGTATGTTTGAAGGTTCCGAGGGAGGCGCCATAGCCGGCGTATCTACAGGCTCAGCAGGAATATTTTTTACCCATTCAGGCTCTGGCGGTGTCGGCTCCACGTCCACGGCAGGCTCAGGTTCATCTATGGATGCCTGCGCAATCTCTGAAGCCTCGTCATCCATGGCAACCTGTTCTGCGATGTCTACAGTATCCTCGACGGTCGCAGGCTCTGGAGCAGGCACTTCATCAGCCATGGAAGCCTGTGCATTCACAGGTGCCAGCGCCTCTTCCTGAGAGGCATTATCAGCTACGGTGATTTCCGCCGGTGCCGGATCATCAATCACAACAAACGTCTGCTGCAGGTCATCGCGCTCCATTCGAGCGGTGCCGCTACAGTTCCAGACATTCGAATTAATTTCCCCTGAACAGCTAAACCCGGATTCAACTACCTCAAGCTTCTCTTTCGCACAGCCAGACAGCCCGACAAGAGTTATTACACCAACAACAGGTAATAATCCATTCCATGTCTTATTGTGACGCATTATTGGCCTTTGCCTTCCATGTCACCCTGTTTATCTTCAGTCTAATCCGATAGTTGACACATGTTAAGTTATTCGCCTTTAAAGCCCCCAGCCAAAAGGCCTGAGAGCCTGCCATATCGCAGGATAACCCTCTGTTTTGACTATATTTACTACTGATACTGTCAACAAAATACTGTGTTAAAAAAAGCTGTTTGATAACTGGGAACCTGGATTCCCAAGTAAACCGAATCCATTGGCAGTATATGGATACAAAAGCAAAACCCGTAAATAGCGTTTCACTGACAGGGAAGTTGTCGTCATGTTGTGCTGTAAGCAGTATACGGTTTCGATATACCTTCTATGGTGTTGTTTTGTCGTAATACCACCCTCTTTCGCCATGGATAGCGAGCCTGAATTCTATTGTTCCCAGGATAAACCCTGTGGCAATGACGTGAATGCATATCTGTCGCTGGCAAACAATCCTGCGGTGGAATACCTGGATCTTAAACAGCAGGAATTTACTGAAGATATTCTTCTCAGTTTTCCACCACAGATTCCCTCCATTCGCCAGGACATCTTTGTCTACAGCCCACGCATTAATGTATGGGCGGCCTACAGCAGTACCGGACAACTGGTGGGTATGGGCCGAGCCTCCGGCGGTCAGGACTGGTGTGCCGATACAAACAGCCACTGTCGTACCCCGGATGGCGCATTTCGCATTTATCGTAAAGGGACATCCAAGTGTTATTCCAACACCTACCCCATCGGTGAAGGCGGTGCCCCCATGCCGTATTGCATGTTTTTCAGACAAGGCTATGCCATTCATGGATCTGACCACGTACCCAACCGCCCTGCCAGTCACGGTTGCATCAGGGTCAGGGTGGATGCGGCAAAATGGTTACATCAGGAGTTTATTGATTACGGCAGTACGGTGGTTGTGCTTCCTTACTGACAGGCAGCGCTTATGCTGCCAGACAACCACATCGTATCAATACTAACTTACTGTGATATCCAGTTAATTTCTCTGGCAGTTTCCGGTCCTATTCTGACCATTTTCAAGCTTCGAGGGATGTCACTTTCACTGACACTTTTGGGAATGCGCCCTCCCATGAGTTCGGCATAACGCTGAGGATACAGCGGCGCACGCTCTGGCTCGGCGTAACCATGGGGATGAATGGGTTGACCGTTGGAAAAATCATACTTGTCACTTGCGCCGACGGTATGCAGCATTTCATGGGCAATCACAACCTGGTTACTGCCTTTATATTGCCAATCACCATACGCATTAATTAAACCGATCAACCCTTTTTGCATACCGGCAGAATGGGCAAGCCGTGGCATGGTCTCAGGATCATGGTAGAGCACAAAGAGTCGTATATTCGTAATGGCGTCAGACTTCGTCTGCTTCATTCTCCAGGCCCAGTAACGGAACTTAAGAGACCAGATAATGGAATCCAACTTGCCAGCATTCGCCGGAGGGGAATCTGGAACCTCTTTCAACTGCCGTCCTAAATTAACTTCTATGGGCTGATTCAGCGGCAGGTCATAACCCGCCCCTTGCTCAGCCATGAAATGTTCAAGATTATCAAAATCATCCACCGACAAACGATCAATATACTCCTGCACCTTCTTATTACCGGCAGCATTAATAGGATAGATGGTGACCCATAACGGCTCATTCCAGTCAGTCGTTCTGATCATGGTCTGCCAAGTATTGAGACCGATAAAAAAGAGTACGATCAATAACAGAAAAACGCGAATGGCTTTAAACATTATGGGTTCACATTCCTGTGGTTATCCTGCGTTACATACCGGTAATGGAAGCACAACGGAAACCTTTTCGCACGCCTCGTGAACCAGTCAGCTCACGCCATCACCCCACTGAGCAACCATTGCTGCGGCTCAACTGTGATATGCTGCTTGCCATTACTGATGGAAATTGCACCATCCTGAATCATGCACTGTAGTTGCATGGTTCTCTCAGCCATGCCTGCCAGCTCATCAGTCGCAGACTCCGGCAGGTTACTGACCGTCAGGTTCTCAAACCGGGTCAACTTGTTGCGTATCTGTTGCCACCAGATATCCGCAGTGCGTCCACCATAGCTGTAGATCCAGACAGACGCCGCTCGCCCACAGGCCTTACGAATACGTTTTTCATCCGGCAGACTAAGATCAATCCACACTTCGACTTCATCACTGAGCGACTTCTGCCATAAATCCGGCTCTGAATCAGTGCTCAGCCCTTTGGTAAAGCTCAGAGATTCACTGGCATGACAGGCATAGGCCAGCAGCCTGATCATCATTCGCTCATCCGTTTCCGACGGGTGCCGGGCAATGGTCAGGCTGTGATCCTGATAGTAATTGCGGTCAAGATCCGCAATATTGAGTGTCGCTTTGAAAATCGTGGCTTTAAGCGCCATAACGTGCCCATCATAGAATGACCAATATCATCACTGATTGTACGCGCTTTCGATCCAAACCGGGATAACAAGATCAACTGAAAAATCAATGAGTTACTCTTTTATAAAAATAACTGAAAACAATAAAAATCTCTTTATTTATATAAAAAGGCATCAAAGAAACGAAATTGTCACTTCGACATTGGAATAATACCTAAAATGACTAAAGGGCATTAGCCTAGTAATCCACAACAAATAAAATGAACATGGATTGTTTGTATGCCTTCTATTTCAGCTTTGATACGTAACAACCGGCACCCATATGGTATCGGAACTCCAAAAAACTTTGATGATACCTCTCATCGAGTAGCCGTCGTCGATGCGTCCCCAATCAAGCAACATCCCGACTGCCAGTGTCCACAAAAATCACTGAAAGATTTCAAACTATCCAAGACGCCAGCAAAAAAAGACTTAAGGGTTAAAGCGGTCAAGTACAATGACCAACTCAGAAAAACTCAAAATGCTGGAGAATTCATAAAACAGTTCCTGAAAATGACCCGATTAGGCTTTACTCCCTCCCCCAAAATCGTGGAGAAAAAGTGCAACGAATTCGTTACCAACGCATCAAATAGTAGGGAAATGATGGGGGTTCTTCTGGAGTTGCAAAATCACAAACTTGCCCCCACCCAAGGAGTCGTGGAGAAAAAGAGTTACGAGTTCTTTACCAACGCATCCACCAGAAGGGAAATGATGGATACTCTTCTGGAGTTACAAAATCACGACCTTCTTCCTGATGAAAGCTTTTTAAATAACGTCTATTGCTCAATGACACAGGATGAAATTATAGATTCACTGCTGGGCTCCGGCGTTCGCCTTGAGTCTTTTAAACAATCCTGAATTCGTATCATAAATGCATAACCTCTGTAACCAGAGGGTTGCTACAGAGCCTTTGAATTTATTTAGAGCTCAGGGGTAATCTGTTAAGCAATCAAACCATACAGAGGACGCCAAGG
>MUIA01000239.1 GCA_002084115.1 Oceanospirillales bacterium LUC14_002_19_P2
TCAATATTCTCAAAACCTTCGGGTAACTGTGGTCGGCGAGACATAGTTTCAAAGAGAATTCGTTGATGATGCCTAAGGATAGCTGGCATCAGGCTTAAGACTTAGAAAATACGATTGGTATAACAGGGCATCCATGCCCTGATATCCTTCCATGGTAGGGGTTTCCCTCCCCCCATTTTCCTCCCTGGAACCGAAACGTTTTTATGCAGGCCTGAGCTGACCACCCTCCGTGAAGGTCATCATCAACTCCGTCATCCATAGTATGTATTCATCCTTGAATATCCTTCCCCCGTCCTTGGTCTGAGTGTTACAGAGTTCATGCCAACATCATGCTTTCCCCGCCATGACGGGCTCTCCAGCAGATAAGACGCTTTTTCGGATAACGCTACTCCGAGTAGTTTGCAGGATTTTAAAACGATCGTGCGATACCAAGCGACACAGGTCGTAACGCCTTCTTTCCTGGCAAACGTCATGGCACATCACGAATTTCCCTTAACATGCCTTTTTGTCTGCACGCGCAATTCAGTAAGCTGAACAATCCGTTGTAGTTAGATGCGGACTTAATGGGAGAACAACGCATCGCATTTCTGTATGGGATTCTGTTGAAGGTAATTGAGTATGGATATCTATGACCTGTTGACCAGGCAGAACATCACGTTTCAACGTGTTGACCACCCACCCGTTTATACCTGTGAAGAAGCCAACCGTGTAACACCTGACCTGCCCGGTGCCAGAACCAAGAACCTGTTCGTCAAGGACCGGAAGGATAAACGACACTTCCTCATCGTTGTCGCGGACCACAAAGCCACCGACCTCAGTCAGTTGGGAGAGGCTTTGAATATCGGAAAACTTCAGCTGGCCTCCTCAGAACGCCGTCAAAAGTATATGGGACTGGAGCCCGGCGCAGTGACCTTGCTCGGCATAGTGAATGATCTTGACAGACATTTGACCGTTGTTATTGATGAAGACGTCTGGCAGCAGGATGCGATTCAGTGCCATCCGCTGGTCAACACCAGCACCCTTGTGATCAGTAAGGCCGGCGTTGAACAATTTCTGCAAAGTACCGGACACACGTTGCACATTACCAAAATACCGGAGCGGGAACTGGCAACATCATAGCGTTGTGGCTTTGGCTCTATAGAGTCCTGTAAGGCATGGCGATAAGCTACTATCAATAACAAGGAAGGCAGTAATCACTGCTTTAATACCGTAGATCAGCATCGGAAGCCTGTTATGCGTCATGGAATAGACTCGGGACGCCGTATCAACTTCACATTATTCATTGGAGCCTTGGTATCGGCGCCTTTTTTTATACCTGGACCCACTGGAAAACCACTGGCGACTCTTGATGACATCCTGCCCGATGCGAATACACTGACCTCACTGTTGAATGAAGGCAAACGCATCTCCAATAAGCTTGAGGCTTATATACCGGGGGACATTGCCGAACCCCAACAGGAAACCGTTAACGGATGGCAGGATGCCAACGGTGTCTGGCACTTTTCAGATACCGTTCCCATGGAAGACCCCAATGTGAAAACACGTAAAATTCATATTGATACCAGCCTCATAACACCGTTGCCAGACATGCCAGAGCCGGTCAAAAATAACTCTGACAGTAGCGGCGGTGCTCCGTCATCAAACCAAGCCAAACCCAAAAATATGATTAACGAGGCACAGAAAGCACGCGACCAAATGAATGAGCGTCACTCAACCCAGAAACAGATTCTGGATAGTCTTTGAGTGACGCCTGACAGTGATGTTATAGGAGACGGGCGTCGTAATAAGCCATCTCTGACACTTTATGATACTCCGTCACCTGTTCGGTGAAGCGCTTGAACGACTCATAAATAGCCTTCGACTGATCATTAGTCGCCGCTACCTCCTGAGTAACCTGCTCCGCCACTTCCTGGAGACTCTTCAAGACATCATCCGGCAATTTCAGCACCTGCACACCGTGATCATTGATCAGCTGATTCAGGGCCATGTTGTTACGTGCCGTATATTCATCCAGCATCGATTGATGCGCCGCCTGAGTTGCCGTTTGCACAATGGCTTTCAGGTCTGCCGGCAGTTCTTTCCAAGCATCCAGGTTAACCGTGAATTCCAACGTTGAACCTGGCTCATGCCAGCCTGGGTAGTAGTAGTACTTCGCCGCTTTGTAGAGTCCGAACGCCATATCGTTATAGGGGCCAACCCATTCTGTGGCATCAATACGACCCGTTTGCAGTGCAGTGAAAAGTTCACCACCGGGTACATTGACTGGAGAGCCTCCCAAGCGCTTCAGTACCTCGCCACCAAGGCCGGGAATACGCATATTCAGACCTTTCAGATCTTCCAATGACTCAATCTTGCGATTGAACCAGCCCGCCATTTGAACGCCGGTGCTACCACCCGCAAATGGCTTGAGGTTGAAGGGTTGGTAGAGTTTTTCCCACAACTCCATGCCGCCACCATAATGGAGCCAGCTACTCATTTCCTGGGCGTTCAAACCATAAGGTACTGCGGTGAAAAATTGCGCGGCGGGCTCTTTTCCTTTCCAGTAATAAGCACCACTGTGACTCATCTCTGCGGTTCCGGTGCGAACAGCATCGAAGACTTCCAGCGCCGGAACCAGCTCTCCGGCACCATACACTTTTATCTCAAGACGGCCGTCGCTCATCTGATTGACCATCTCAGCAAAACGCTCCGGCGCTGTTCCCAGCCCTGGAAAGTTTTTCGGCCAGGATGTCACCAGTTTCCAACGGTATTTTTTCTTCTCGACAGTACCCTGTCCGGCAGCCTGCGGCGCCGGTGCATTGTCATTACACCCCGCCAGCATTGCACCAGCGGCGCCTACACCCAGAACAGTCAGCATCTGACGGCGTTTCATACATCTCCCCCTGTGTTGGTATCCAACTTTCTTATTATCAACAGCCAGCTTTGCCCCAATAATGGGGTAAAGCTGACCGGTATTTCCTGCAAGCGATGCTTACTTCGAGCCCATACTAGCGACAGTCGCCGTTATTTCACAAGGGCATCAGCTTGGCATAAGCCACCATCAGCCACTTGCTGCCTTCATCATCAAAATTAATCTGGACCCGTGCCTGGCCACCCTGCCCTTCAAAATTCAGCACCGTACCATCACCAAACACTTCGTGTGCGACCCGCTGACCAAGATGCAGGCCGGTATCCGGCACTTCCGCATTAATGGTGGCGCCGCCTGCAGTGACAGGTCGACTGATGGTGGCGTTAAGACGCACTTCTTCCATTAATTCGCCCGGAATTTCGCGCAGGAACCGTGATGGCCGGTTGTAATTTTCCTGTCCGTGGAGACGACGACTTTCCGCATAAGTCAGATACAGTTTTTCCATGGCACGGGTAATGCCGACATAGCAAAGACGACGTTCTTCGTCTAAACCGCCTGAATCATCCATGGACATCTTGTGTGGGAACAGTCCATCTTCCATGCCGCACATAAAGACCAGCGGGAATTCCAGGCCTTTGGCCGAATGCAGTGTCATCATTTGCACACTGTCAGCAAACTGATCGGCCTGGGTTTCGCCAGCTTCCAGCGCAGCATGCGCCAGGAAAGCGTCCAATGGCGACAGGTTCTGCTGCATCTCTTCATCGAAGACGTCTTCCGGATCAAACTCCTTACAGGCGGAAACCAGTTCCTCAAGGTTTTCAATCCGGGCACGACCTTTTTCACCTTTCTCTTTCTGATGGTGCTCGATCAAGCCTGTGACGTTGATGATGTGATCTGCCAATTCCGCCAGCGGGAGATCATTAGCAGAGGATGACAACCCTTCCACCAGCTCAATGAAAGAAGACACCGCGTTCGCTGCTCGTGCAGTCAGCCCCTTGCCCTTGATCATTTCACGGGCCGCGCGCCACATGGACACACCGCCACTCCGGGCAACGTCCCGAATCTGTTGAACGGTTTTTTCACCAATGCCACGCGCGGGAACATTAATCACACGTTCCAGCGACGGGTCATCATCCTGATTGCTCGCGAGTCGCAAATACGCCAGCGCATTTTTGATTTCCGCCCGTTCAAAGAACCGTTGTCCGCCATAGATGCGATAAGGAATACCGCTGCGCAACATAGATTCCTCAAGTACCCGGGACTGTGCGTTGGAGCGATAAAGAATCGCGATATCGCTACGCGCCATGCCACTATTCGCCGCATCCTGAATACGGTCAGCAATGAAACGGGCTTCATCCACTTCATTGAATCCGGCATAGACCTGGATGGGTTCACCGTCATTTCCTTCGGTCCAGAGTTCCTTGCCTAAACGGTCCGGGTTATTGGCAATCAAGGTATTTGCCGCTTTCAGGATGGTGCCGGTTGAACGGTAATTCTGTTCCAGACGGATGGTCAAAGCCTTTGGGAAATCACGGGTAAACTGACGGATATTCTCGATACGTGCACCACGCCAGCCATAAATGGACTGGTCATCGTCGCCTACCGCCATCAGGTTGCCTTTATCACCCGCGAGCATACGCAGCCAGGCATACTGCACGGCGTTGGTATCCTGAAACTCGTCGACCATGATCTGCTGGAAACGTTCCCGGTAATGGGCCAGCAGTTGTGGATGTTCCAGCCAGAGTTCATGAGAACGCAGCAACAATTCCGCAAAGTCGACAACGCCCAAAAGACGACAGTTCTCTTCATAGGCGGTGTAGACCTGATGCATATTCTTCTCGAACAGGTCATAACCCGGTTCGATATGCTGTGGACGCAGACCTTCGTCTTTCTTGCCGTTGATGTACCACTGCGCCTGTCGGGGTGGCCATTTGGCTTCATCCATGCCCAAGGCACGCATCAGACGTTTGATGATCCGAAGTTGATCATCGCTATCCAGAATCTGGAAATTTTCCGGCAAGCCTGCTTCTTTCCAGTGCGCGCGCAACAAGCGATGCGCCAATCCATGGAATGTACCAACCCACATACCACGCACCGGCATTTCGAGCATCTGCTCAATACGTCCCCGCATTTCGGCTGCTGCCTTATTGGTAAAGGTCACCGCCATGATGGACCAGGGCGACACCCCTTCCGTCTGAATCAACCAGGCAATGCGGTGAACCAGCACCCGTGTCTTGCCGCTGCCCGCGCCTGCGAGAATCAGGCTGGAACCCAGGGGCTGAGCTACCGCTTCGCGCTGGGCATCATTGAGAGAGTCGAGTATTGCAGTGACATCCATTATTGCAGCCGGAAGGAAATTGAAAACCTCAAGTGTAACCGAGAGCCATGGCCCCCATAAACCGGGAATTCGGGAAACTGTCCCAAGGACGCTGCTTCATCACACCAGGCAATTTCGCGCACTCTTGCCAGACCATCCGGTATAAGGGGTTCATCTGTGTGATCGGCGTCGTATGTCGAACGTAAATATTGGCCTGTGTGTTGCAGCCACACTGCTGATTGCGATTTAATAATCAAGCAAACCAAAGATGCACCATCGTACATTAATCGATAATATTTTCTTTCAGTGCGATGGGCCGGGAAGATTACCGGATGTCATTACCCGCCTTTCCGACAGTGTTTGCCCCCTTGGCATGGAAGCACCCTGACAAAAACAACAACGACGGCACGACTGGCACCGATCCCAGGAAAGGAACGATACCGGCTACGCCCAGACGCAAATGCTGAGATCATGCACGAACACAACCTGTTATCCACACCCCAGATAACGCATGACCGACAGGCGAAGCTGTCCTATTCCTGGCTCAATGCACGCATCAGCACGGAACAGCTGAAACTGCTGCACCAGGGATCACTGCGTATGATCATTATCCTGGGCTTCAGCCTGTCTGGCGTCATTCTGCTGCTGTGGCATTCAATTAATACCAGTCTGGTGCTACCCATTGCAGCCTGGCTCGCGACACTCGGATTATTGCGTCAGGCACTGGCATCAGGCTTCCTGCGAGAAGCACAGGATACAAAACCCGATGGCCATCAGAAGTGGCTGCTTTATTTTTGCATGAGTACCGCCCTGAGCGGCGCCTCTTTTGCCGCAGCCATCCTCCTGTTAATGCCTTTTTCCTCCTTTATGGATCTCGCCGCAACACAGCTTTTGCTGACAATTGCACTTTTATCAAGCGCCGTACTGTTTTCCTGTTATCTGCCTGCCTTTATCTGTTTCAGCCTGCCAAGCCTCTTGCCCGTTTCGCTCTCCCTGTGGATGAACCCAGTACCCCAAACCGATATCTGGGCCTTTATCCAGGTGATTCTGTTAGGCGTTGTCTTGTATTGCGCGCTTTATGCACACCGTTTTTCCCTCAAGTCACTGGAACGACGCTTTCGTAACCAGGCGCTCAGCGACCTGCTGTCCGATGAAAACCGCAAAGTCCGGGATACCCAGAAAGAACTGGAGGAAACCCATGCAGGACTGGAGCAAATGGTCACTGAGAGAACTCGTGAACTCTCAGAAACCACAGAGAGGCTGTTGCAAAAGCCCAATTCAGTGGCATAGGCGATGACCTTATTCTGCAATAGCACCTTATGCTGCTCTCAATATATTCTCTACCTCTTTTTCATGGCAATGCAGATCACCTCGTA
>MUIA01000164.1 GCA_002084115.1 Oceanospirillales bacterium LUC14_002_19_P2
TGAGTAGCCCAGGGCCCGAAGTCCTTTAGCCACAGAGTAATACAGAGTAATAAAGCAGCAGCCCCACAGGAAATTCGAAATTGAATGGTCAGACTGCGGCTTTATGAAATATCCGGGCTAGAAGATAACTATCAGTTTGAATTACGCCATAAGGCGATTATTGACCGTTTTGGTCGTTACCCTCACCGCAATGCATTACTGGGCCGACAGTCTACCCCGAAAGAACTGGAACTTCTTCAGCAACCGGGCTCCTCTTTCTAGTGCCCTTTTTATCTGTGCGGTCATACCGCTGGCCACACAGCATTTCTGACACAATCGTTACAAAAAAAGCTGGCGCAATGCCTTTGAAATCCTGACAATCGCCCGCATATAACCACATCATTACCCGCACCTGTGGAGATTCTATGAAGCGGATTGTTCTTTTCCTGACGACCAACCTGGCCGTTATTCTGGTTTTGAGCATTGTCTTGAACCTGGTGTACACCATGTTCGGCATTAACCGCTCCAGCATGGGCGGACTGCTGGTATTGGCCGCCGTATTCGGTTTTGGCGGCTCACTGATTTCCCTGTTTATGTCTAAATGGATGGCGCTTCGCAGCACGGGTGCTCAGGTGATTGAACAACCCCGTAATGCCACCGAAAAATGGTTGTTGGACACCGTTGCCCGTCAGGCGCAGTCTGCCGGTATTGGCATGCCACAAGTGGCCATCTACAACGCTCCGGACATGAATGCCTTTGCCACCGGTGCCAATCGCAACAATGCGCTGGTAGCCGTGAGCACAGGGCTGTTGAACAACATGAATGCAGATGAGGCTGAAGCGGTCCTTGGCCATGAAATCAGCCACGTCGCCAATGGCGATATGATCACCCTGACCCTGATTCAGGGCGTGGTGAACACGTTCGTTATCTTCCTGGCGCGACTCATTGCCGGCGCTATCGACAACGTCATGCGCAATAATAATGAGGAAGGTCAGGGCTTGGGTGGCTTTGCCTATATGGGTATTGTCATGGTGTTGGAAATGGTCTTTGGCGTGCTGGCCAGCGTCATTGTCATGTGGTTCTCACGACAGCGTGAATACCGGGCAGATGCTGGTGGTGCCAACCTGGCCGGTCGTCAGAAGATGATTGCCGCCCTGCAACGACTGCAGAATAACATGGAACCCCAGCTGGAAGGTTCGTTGATGGCCTTTGGCATCAGTGGCAAGCATGGCGTCGCTGAATGGTTCATGAGCCATCCGCCGCTGGAAAAACGGATTGCAGCACTTCAGCAAGCCTAATTTTGCTTAATCAATATCCTGAAACACAAACGCCCCGGCTGATAACGGGGCGTTATTTTTTCATGTCATCAAAGCAACTCAGGAGAGGCTGTTTGCTCCACACTCTCTGATGAATTGTCCGACACCGCTGGTGTCCAGGCCAATTCCAATGACCTCATCGTGCGATAGAGGAAATTGGGTTGGTACTCAATGACCTGATCGGCTTTCAGGTGTAGATCCGGGCAACGATCCATTAACACTTCCACGGCAACTTGCCCTTCAAGACGTGCCAGCTGGGATCCGAGGCAATAATGAATCCCTTTCCCGAAGGCAAGATGATGCTTGGCAACGTCTTTCCGACCCGGCGTGAATGCTTCCGGATCAGTAAACATCCGCTCGTCATGGTTACCCGCCCCAAACAACACCTGGACGGCAGCACCTTCTGGAATCGTCATACCACCCAGCTCAGTTTCCCTGGTCGTATAACGCATCATGCTCTGTAGCGGCGAATCGATCCGCAGCACTTCTTCACGAACCGTCTCAATCATACTGCGATCACGGCAACAGGCCTGCCAAAGGGTGGGATCAGCCAAGAGGCGGTAAAGCAGATTACAGATCATGCTGGTCACCGTCTGATGCCCTGCCCAGGTGGCACTCATACAGACATTCACCATTTCCAGCGTGGTCAGTGGCTCCATTCCTTCCTGCCACGCATGGATCATATGGGAAATCAGATCCTGTTTCGGGTTTCGTCGTTTTTCCTCAATCAAATCATGATAAAAGTGCTGGAAGGCCACAAAGCCCCGGGCGTTTTCCAACTGTTCCTCCAACGACAGGGGCGCTGCCAACAGGGCCACCCAGTCGTCACTCCATTGCTTCAGATTCGCCAGGTGTTCACGATCCACACCAAGGACATCGCCAATGACAATCAGGGGAAAGGGAAAAGCGTAATGCTCAAGAATATCAACCTCACCACGGCCCACAAACTGATCCACCACTTCATTGGCAATGAAGCGAATGTGTGGTTCCATCGCCGTGACTATACGCTGTGAAAACGCCTTGCCTACCAGGCTTCGTATGCGGTCATGATGCGGTGGATCATTGTCAGTCATGCCAGGCACCTGGGAATAACCCTGTTCCAGAATACGCATCCAGCACTTCAACGACTTCTGCCGGCAACCGGCCACTGTTAACCGTGATAATTCCCAAGCTGGAATAAGTATCCGTATCCTTGAGCACCTTAACGACATCGTCATAGCGTGTGACGATCCACATCTGGTAAAGCTCACTGAAAAATACCGGCTGCGTTTCCCTGGCCAGACGGTACATACCATAAGGATCGCGGGTCTGCTCCGGAGACAATGGGTTATAGGCAGCGCCGATATCCGTTGGTTCACTCTGATGGAAAGGACATCCTGTCATTGTGTTCACCTTCACTGATTATCCGGTTGTTCAAAGGTTGTTGGCTGATGGCGAACCACACGGCTCATCCGCTGATGTCTATCCGAGGCTTTCCTGTGACGAACCAAGTGCTCTTTCAGAATGATTTGTCCTGATTCAGGGTCGATGGCCCAGAATTGAGATAGCTCTTCAAACAGCGGTTGCTCTTCCTGCGTTTGAGCAAGTTCCATCAACGCACAGGGACACTGCCCATGTTTGTTCGTGAATGTTGTCAGACGTTGATTCAGCATCGCTTCCTGTCGCTGGTATAACTTACCCGTTTGGCTAAGTTACCCCTGATGGTTGGTTGACCTATACTCCCTGAACCATCCGGCTATCAGGGGATGACTGTTATGAATTCCAGGCTCTTTCAAAATTTCATTGATGCGATTTCGTTATTAA
>MUIA01000103.1 GCA_002084115.1 Oceanospirillales bacterium LUC14_002_19_P2
CATGGAAACGTTGCTCGATGGAAAACAGATCTGGAAGGAAAAATTCATAGCCTGAATTTGACCTGACAGACACCCTCTGGAAAATCGGTAACTGTCAGATCAGGTTTGAACTACTACATTTAAAGTATTCGACCAACAATCTGACTTTCGGAGACAGATGCCTGTTTTGGGGGTACACAGCCCAAACCCCATCATCAGGCAACCGGTACTGATCCAGCACAGATACCAGCTCACCACGCTTCAGATATTTCTCAACATAATAATCAGGCAGCTGGACAAGTCCTAATCCGCGCAATGATGCATCTTTTAATGCGAGGCCACTATTACAGCGCCATTTCCCATGTATACGGAAATACTTCTCCTGCCCATTTTCCAGAAAGCGCCAGACATCCACAGAACCATGCAAACAGTGATGCTGACTGAGCTCAGCAAGCGTATGCGGCTGTCCATAGCGATGAAAATAATCGGGTGACCCACAAACATACTGGGTACGGCGACCAATTTTCCTGGCAATCAGGGAGCTGTCTTCCAGTTTGCCCAAGCGTATCGCCAGATCATAGCCGTGACTGATCAGATCCAGTTTTTCGTTGGTCAGGGTAAATTCCAGACGCAGCTCCGGATGATCACAGAGAAACTTGTTCACCAATGGAGCGACGAAATGTTCACCATAAAACACCGGAGCGGTCATTTTTAATAAACCTCGCGGTTCATCATTAAGATCCGCCACCGCCCTGTCGGCTTCCTCCAGCCCCACCAGCAACTGTCGACAATGCTGAAAGTACAGGTTGCCGGATTCTGTCAGTGTCACTTTCCGAGTGGATCGATAGAACAACTTGGCGCCCAGACGTTTCTCCAGCGCATTCACCTTGCGACTGATATGGGCCACCGATACATCCAGCTGTTTGGCAGCGCCTGTAAAACTGCCCGCATCCGCCACTGCTACAAATTCTGTTACACCCTGCCAGCGCTCCATTGTTACCACCTGGTAATAGTGATTTACCCGAAACGACAATTATTGTTTCATCAGAAATAAATACAATACGTGCATTAACACAACCCACCCGCCTCACAAACAGGGTATGACAGGATGGAAATGATCAAGACACGCGCCGCCGTTGCCTGGGCACCCGGAGAACCACTTAAAATCGAAGAAGTCGATTTGATGCCACCGCAAAAAGGTGAAGTGCTGGTACGCATCGTCGCGTCCGGCGTTTGCCATACCGATGCCTACACGCTGTCAGGCAGTGACCCGGAAGGCGTTTTTCCCGCGATACTCGGCCATGAGGGTGGCGGTGTCGTTGAAGCGGTTGGCGAAGGCGTTACCGGTCTGGCCGTCGGTGACCATGTGATCCCGCTATACACCCCAGAGTGTGGCGAATGCAAATTCTGTAAATCCGGCAAAACCAATCTTTGCCAGGCCATTCGCGCTACGCAAGGTAAGGGCTTGATGCCCGATGGCACGACCCGTTTCTATAAAGACGGCAAACCCATCTACCACTACATGGGGACGTCAACCTTTTCCGAGTACACCGTCGTACCGGAAATCGCACTGGCGAAAATCCGCAAAGATGCGCCACTGGAGAAAGTCTGCCTGCTGGGCTGTGGTGTGACCACCGGCATGGGTGCCGTCATGAATACAGCGAAGGTGCAGGAAGGTGATACCGTTGCCATCTTCGGGCTGGGGGGAATCGGCCTGTCCGCCATCATTGGTGCCACCATGGCAAAAGCCGGACGGATCATTGCCATCGATATCAACGAAAGCAAGTTTGAGATTGCACGGCAGCTGGGTGCTACCGATTGCGTCAATCCCAAGGATTACGATAAACCGATTCAGGAAGTCATCGTGGAGATGACCGATGGCGGTGTGGACTACTCCTTTGAATGCGTGGGTAATGTTCACCTGATGCGTTCGGCCCTGGAATGCTGCCACAAGGGCTGGGGGGAATCGGTCATTATTGGCGTGGCCGGTGCGGGAGAAGAGATAGCCACCCGTCCATTTCAGCTGGTGACTGGCCGGGTATGGAAAGGGTCTGCCTTCGGTGGCGTCAAAGGCCGTTCCGAACTGCCGGATTACGTTCAGCGTTATATGGATGGTGAATTTGAACTGGATACCTTCATTACCCACACCATGGGACTGGACGAGATCAACACCGCGTTTGATCTGATGCACGAAGGCAAGTCCATCCGCACCGTGATTCATTTTAATCAATAAACCAGCAAAGCCGGGATGCTCTGCATCCCGGCACAGGATCCTCCCATGCCGGAAACACTGGAATTACTCACAAGCTACCGCGCCTTCGAGGGATGGCAGAAACAATATCGCCATTCATCCAAATCCCTGCACTGCCCGATGACTTTTTCCGTTTACCTGCCTCCCCAGACCAACGTTGGAGAAAAGGTACCTGTTGTTTATTGGTTATCAGGCCTGACCTGTACCGATGAAAACTTCTCTACCAAGGCTGGAGCTCAGCGGATTGCCGCCAAGCTTGGGCTGGCACTCGTCATCCCGGATACCAGCCCCCGTGGCGAAGGCGTGCCCGATGCTGAAGATCAGGCTTATGATCTGGGCCTCGGTGCAGGGTTTTACATTAATGCCACACAGGCGCCCTGGAACCGTCATTACACGATGTATGACTACATCACAAAAGAATTGCCGGTACTGATTGAGCAAACATTCCCGGTAACCGAACAGCGAGCAATCTCGGGTCACTCAATGGGTGGTCACGGCGCCTTGACGATTGCGCTGAAGAATCCCGGCAGGTATGCGTCAGCAACCGCCTTTTCCCCCATCGTCAATCCGACACAGTGCCCCTGGGGCGAAAAAGCCTTCAGCCACTACCTGGGGGATGACAGGGAAAACTGGAAGAGCTGGGACACAACAGAGCTGATTACATCAAGAGCAAACCCTCTACCGGTACTCATTGATCAGGGCTCTGATGACAGCTTTATCGATCAGCAGTTGCTGACTGAAAACCTAATCTCAGCCTGCAAAACAAAACAGTACCCTGCCGATATCCGCTACCAGCAGGGTTATGATCACAGCTATTACTTTATTGCCTCATTTATAGAGGAACATCTGGAATTCCATCACAGGTATTTCAATCAATAATTTATTTAGCTGAAGGGCTTTGCCTGAACAAAGCCCTTTTTCTTTAATGCCTGAAGTGACGAATACGCATCCCCATCATCAGCAATGCTGTCGCGTAAATCAGCACACCGCTGACTACCAACATCACCATATTTTCAACACGCGCCCATAAGCCCCAATCCAGCCATTGTTCAGGGGCGGCACAGAGCCATACCAACACTGCCCCCATGGCCACATTAGCCATAATCAACCGGAAGCCATAAACTGACCAACCCGCAGCAGGCTTGAATACGCCTGCTTTTCGCAAACCAGCGAACAGTAAACCTGCATTCAACAAGGCCGACATCGATGTCGCCAGCGCCAGCCCAACATGATCCAGCGGCCAGACCAGGATCAGGTTAAACACCATATTGGCGACCATGGCGGTGACACCGATTTTCACTGGCGTCTTGGTATCCTGACGAGCGAAATAACCGGGAGCCAAAACCTTGATCAACATAAAGGCCGTCAAACCAAACGCATAGGCGCGAAGGCTCATGGCGGACATCATGACATCTCGTCCGGTCATTTGCCCATGATGGAACAGTGTGGCAATTAACGGCTCTGCAAGAATAAACAGCGCAACTCCGGCAGGAATGCCAATCAGCAATACCATCCGCAGCGCCCAATCCAATGTCGCAGAAAACGCCTCCGGTGACTCCTTAGCATGGTTGCGGGACAGGCTTGGCAGAATTACCGTGGCAATGGCGATACCAAAAATCCCCAAAGGTAATTCAGACAGACGATCAGAATAATACAACCAAGATACACTGCCGGTCTGGAGGAAAGATGCCAACACGGTATCCAACAGCAGGTTGATCTGGCTGACAGACACACTGAACAGCGCCGGGATCATCAGGGTCAAAATGCGCCGCACCCCTTCATCCTGCCAACCCCACTTTGGCGTCGGCAGCATATCAATACGCCAGAGGAAGGGAATCTGCAGCAACAACTGGGCAATACCAGCAATAACCACGCCCCAGGCCAACGCCATAACTGGCTGCTCAAACCAGGGACTCATCAGGATGGTGGCACCGATCAGACTGGCATTGAGCAAGACCGGTGTGAATGCCGGTACCGCAAAACGCCCGTAACTGTTCAGTATCGAACCGGCGAACGCTGTCAGGGAGATCAGCAACAAATACGGAAAGGTGATACGCAGCATACTGCCTGCCAGCTCCAGCTTGGCAGTATCCTGGTAGAAGCCCGGCGCAAACACCATGATCAACAAGGGCGACGCGAGCATACAGATCAAAGTCACACCGACCAGCGTTAAACCCAGCGTACCCGCCACATGGTTCACCAGTGCCTGCACCTGCTCCTTGGGGCGCTTGGTGCGGTATTCCGACAACACCGGCACAAATGCCTGGGAAAAAGCCCCTTCCGCAAATAAACGGCGGAGGAAATTCGGAATTTTGAAGGCGACAAAAAACGCATCGGCTTCCGCCTTGGAACCGAAATAAACGGCGATGACCACATCACGGGCCAGTCCCAACACGCGGGACAGCATGGTCATAAAGCCAACGGTAACACTGGAGCGCAACAGCCCCCGTTCCGGCTTGCCGGAACCTGGATCTTCAATGGGTGATGACATGAATACGGTGCATTAGCAGAGTTTTCCCTGAGTGTACCCAATCACGGCCACCAGCGACCAGTGAAAAAAGTACGCATGGCGTTCGAAGGCAGGCCACGCATGGCGCGGCACCGAGAAATCCCTGTTGACAATAACTGACTCTGCCTTCATAGTTCCGCATTTGAAAATACAGTCCGAAATTTCAGGAGCACTTAAAGTTGGCTAACTCTCCTTCTGCCAAGAAACGCGCCCGTCAGGCCGAACAGAGCCGCAAGCACAATGCAAGCCTGCGTTCCATGGTTCGCACATCCATCAAGAAAGTGATTGCAGCCGTTGAAAGCAAGGATGCAGAAGCCGCCAAGGCCGCTTACGCCGCTGCTGTTCCGGTTATCGACCGCATGGCCGACAAAGGCATCATCCACAAGAACAAGGCTGCTCGCCACAAGAGCCGTCTGAACGACAAGGTTAAGGCTCTGGCGACTGCCTGATCCGATACCCGTTCATAGAAAAGCCGGCAATCGCCGGCTTTTTCTTTTTCTTTTTCTTTTTCTGCACAATGATCCGGATCGACTCAGACCAACACCAGGTTATCGCGGTGCAACAACTCCGGCTCATCGATATATCCCAGTATTGATGCAATCTGGTGTGACGGATGACCGGCCAGCCTAACGGCATCTTCACTGCCATAATTAACCAGACCACGGGCAACTTCATAACCCGATTCATCCACACAGGCCACCATCTCACCACGCTGGAACTGGCCTTCAACAGAACGCACACCGACCGGCAACAAACTCCGCCCCGAATCCCGCAGAGCTCTAATCGCTCCGGCATCGATAACCAAGCGCCCCTGTACACGCAACTGGCCAGCCAGCCAGCGTTTACGTGCTGCTTCCGGCGCATGGTCCGGCAACATCAGGGTTCCCAGCGACTCGCTGCCATAGAAACGCTCCAGCACATTCTCGATTCTACCGCCGACAATCACGGTTTTTGCACCTGAGCGGGCCGCCAACCTTGCCGCACGCAACTTGGTCGCCATACCACCACGGCCCAGCTTACCGCCACCAGAACCCGCCAAGGCATCCAGCATTCGATCCGAGGCATAGGCTTCATCAATCAATTCAGCTTCAGGATCCGTACGCGGATCTGCCGTAAACATCCCCTTCTGATCCGTCAGCAAGGTCAGCACATCCGCTTCCACCAAGTTAGCAACCAACGCACCCAAGGTATCGTTATCACCGAACCGGATCTCATCGGTCACCACGGTATCGTTTTCATTGATGACAGGAATGACCCCCAGATCCAGCATCGTCACCAACGCACTGCGGGCATTCAGATAACGCTGCCGGTTGGACAGGTCAGCATGGGTCAGCAGAACCTGTGCGGTTTGAATCCCATGCTTTTCAAACGCCGACTGCCAGGTCTGCGCCAGCTCCATCTGCCCCACAGCTGCAGCCACCTGCAACTCATGCATCGCAGCCGGTCGCTCTTTCCAACCCAACCGCGACATGCCCGCTGCCACCGCACCGGACGACACTAACACCACTTCCACGCCATGGCGACGCAATGCCGCCATCTGGGCCACCCAATGGGAAATACCCTCAGCATTCAGGCCACGGCCGTCATTGGTCAGCAATGCGCTGCCAATCTTGACCACCCAGCGACGGGTGTCGGCCAGCATCTCCCGGTTCGACATTAGTTCCTTGCTCCTAAGACTTAAGAGGCTGTTGCAAAAGCCCAATTCAGTGGCATAGGCGATGACCTTATTCTGCAATAGCACCTTATGCTGCTCTCAATATATTCTCTACCTCTTTTTCATGGCAATGCAGATCACCTC
>MUIA01000097.1 GCA_002084115.1 Oceanospirillales bacterium LUC14_002_19_P2
ATCGGATATCCTTTGTCATGACACAGGCAACTGTCAGCTCACTGAACAATGATCATAACAGCCAGATTAAAAGTACCAGTGTCTAACATTAACCCTATTCAGAGTGGGAATAAAGCCAGCAGAAACACGGCTTTTGCTCCATGACAGACTGGCAGAAAGTGCTCGCACTCGCCGCCAGTCTATAAAGACATCCTGTCATTGCCGCACGCTAAACCTGTGCGGCAAATCAAACGACTACAGACAGACGATTTCCTTATTTCTTGGAAGAACGACGACGTTCCACTTCTGTCAGCTTCTTCTTACGCAAACGGATGGATTCCGGTGTAACTTCCACCAGCTCATCATCATCAATAAACTCGAGCGCCTGCTCAAGCGTATGACGGATATGCGGTGTCAGCATGATATTTTCATCGGTACCGGATGCCCGCACGTTGGTCAGCTGCTTGGCCTTGGTCGGGTTCACTGTCAAGTCGTTTTCACGACTGTGCAGGCCAATGATCTGGCCTTCATAGACCTCAACGTTAGGACCAATGAACAGACGACCACGTTCCTGCAGGTTCCACAGCGCGTAACCCAGCGCCTTACCCTTAACCATGGAAACCAGTACACCATTCTTACGGTGCGCAACTTTACCATCCTTGACCGGACCATAGTGATCAAAGATGTGGGTCAGGATACCGCTGCCAGAGGTCATGGTCATGAACTGGGAGCGGAAGCCGATCAGGCCACGGGCTGGCATGATGAAGTCCAGGCGTGTACGACCCTTGCCATCCGGCACCATGTTTTTCAGTTCAGCCTTGCGCAGTCCCATTTCTTCCATGACGGAACCCTGGTGCTGGTCTTCCACATCGATCACAACCTGTTCGAAAGGCTCATGGGGAACACCATCAATCTCCCTGATCACAACTTCAGGACGGGACACCCCCATTTCATAGCCTTTACGGCGCATGGTCTCAATCAGGACTGACAGGTGCAGCTCACCTCGGCCTGACACGATGAACTTGTCCGCATCAGCGCCCTGCTCCACACGCAGAGCCACGTTATGCAGCAGTTCACGCTCCAGACGATCCTTGATATTACGGGATGTGACGAACTTGCCTTCCTGGCCGGCAAATGGCGAATCATTCACCTGGAAAGTCATGCTGACTGTCGGCTCATCAACCGTCAGAGGCTTCATCTGTTCAGGGTGATCGGGGTCGCACAGGGTATCGGAAATATTCAGGTTATCAATACCGGTGATGCAGATAATGTCACCGGCACGGGCCTGCTCTACATCAACACGCTCAAGACCCAGGTGCCCCATGACTTTCAGAATACGAGCGTTACGCGCCTTTCCGTCACGCTCAATCAGGCGTACCGGTGTATTGGTACCCACGACACCACGGCTGACCCGACCAATACCGATAATGCCAACATAGCTATTGTAATCCAGCGCACTGATCTGCATCTGGAACGGTCCATCCCGATTAACATCCGGTGCCGGCACCTTGTCCACAATCATTTCGAACAAAGGCGTCATATCATCAGCCATCTCATCCGGATCATTGCCAGCAATACCGTTCAGTGCTGACGCATAAATCACTGGGAAGTCCAGCTGCTCATCGGTCGCGCCCAGACGGTCGAACAGGTCAAATACCTGATCCATGACCCAATCCGGGCGTGCGCCGGGACGATCCACTTTGTTGATAACAACAATCGGGCTCAGGCCCTGTTCAAAGGCCTTCTGGGTCACAAAACTGGTCTGCGGCATGGGGCCATCAACGGCATCCACCAGCAGCAGGACAGAATCCACCATGGAAAGCACACGCTCTACCTCACCACCGAAGTCGGCGTGTCCAGGAGTATCCACAATATTAATATGGTAATCCTGCCAGTTGATCGCGGTGTTCTTGGCCAGGATGGTGATGCCGCGTTCCCGTTCCTGGTCGTTGGAATCCATGATGCGTTCGGCATCCTGATCCTTCCGACCCAGGGTGCCGGACTGCTGCAGCAGTTTGTCGACCAGCGTTGTCTTACCGTGGTCAACGTGCGCGATAATCGCGATATTTCTCAGCTTCTCAATCACAATGATGCCTCAAGCTCTCAAAAAAATAGTCTGTTTTGTTATATCTGACCGGTGAATCACCTGTTCTATCGATCAGACGTGCAGCACTTTCCCTAGCGCCGCCTGAAAATCATCCGACCGGCCGGAGGCTTCACAGTAGGCCTCAATCAGCCGTTTTCTCAGGGTAGAATCCAGCAGTTCCATATCAACCTTGGAACGCGCCAGATGGTGAAAGTTGCGCAATGCACGCCGTGGCCCCACTGACAACCGGCCACAGCTGATATCTGCAATATCAATCAGTCCCAGCTCATGATCCGGGGTCAACAGCACATTACCCAGGTGCAAAGAGCGAAAATAGACGCCTTTTTCATGCAACAGGGCAATGAACTGCCCCAGCTGCCGCATTAATCCAGACGAATCCCCCGTCGCACCTTTTAACACCTTACGCAGTGTTTCCCCAGCCAGCGGCTGGTAATGCACAGCCGTCCGCTTAATGGCAGGGATGCGATAATTATCGATAATCGTGACCGAGGGAATCCCCCTTTCGGCAAGCAACCCGGCGTTAAGGGTAAATCGCGTCGAATAGGGAAAGACCAATGCCGATGACAGCAGCCGCTTGCGCCGGAACAGTTTCAGGAATGAACAGTCGTTCAACAGCAGTACCTTGTCGCCAAATCCATCCGCTTCAATGACATGGGCGCCATCCCTGAGGGTGGAGTACTCCTGTTCTGTCAGCCTACGCATGCAAATTCCGGGTTCAGTATCGATCAGTCTCTGGCCATAACGATGACCCCAAGGGGCGGCAATTCTATTAGACTGGCACCACCTTGGAAAGATTATGTTAATATTGCGCGATTATGCTGCCTGAATCCTGTATCGGGCTCACTGTAAAATCTCCATGTTTTTCCGCTTGCAGGCCTTCGCAGGCCTGCAACAACCGAAAAAAGGTCACGATGTATGACAGACCCAATCCGAAATGATGAGGGAGGCCTCCGGGTTTACCTGCGTCTGCTCGGTTATGTTCGCCCTTACTGGCATGTTTTTGCCCTGGGCATACTCGGCTATATGATGTTTGCCGCCAGCCAGCCCATGTTCCCAAAACTGGTGGATTATTTTATCCGGGCACTGGATGTGAATGACCACGATCCGGTCATCTTGCCCCTGCTGGGCAGTTTTGACAAAAGCGCACTGGTCTGGTTCGTCCCTGTGGGCGTTTTGTTTATCGGGATTTTCCGCGGAATCGGCTCATTCCTTGGCAGTTATTTCCTGGCCAAGGTGTCCCTGGGTGTGGTCAACGACCTGAGGATATCCCTTTTCAACCGTCTGGTGCTGTTGCCCAATACCTATTTTGACAACAACAACTCCGGCCACCTGATTTCCCGAATTATCTATAACGTCAACATGGTCACCGGTGCTGCGACCGATGCCATCAAGGTTGTCTTCCGCGAGGGGATGACCGTCATCGCACTACTGGGGTTCCTGTTCTGGACCAACTGGCGCCTGACCCTGGTCTTTGTGGCCGTTGCGCCTATCATCGCGATTGTTGTCGCCCTCACTGGAAAGAAATTCCGCAAGCTGAGCAAAAAACTCCAGACCTCCATGGGGGATGTCACTCATATAGCGTCTGAAACCATCAGCGGTTACCGCGTCGTACGGGGCTTTGGCGGCGAAACCTACGAACAACAACGCTTTAGAAACGCCAGCTATCGCAATATCAATCAGGGTTTGAAACTGGTAAAGGTGTCAGCGATCCACACCCCCACCCTTCAGTTCTTGGTTCTGTCCGCATTATCCATTCTCATGTACATCATCCTGTACATGAAAAGCTCCGGCGCAATTACAACTTCATTCAGCGAGCTTGTTGCCTTCATTACCGCTGCCGGTCTGCTACCCAAACCCATTCGTCAGCTCAGTGAAGTGAACGCCAATATCCAGAAAGGTATTGCCGCCGCCCAGAACATCTTCGAACAAGTAGATGAGCCCACTGAACCGGATACAGGCACATTCACCACCGATCGCGTTGAGGGTCGCATTGAATTCCGGAACCTTGGTTTCACCTATCCATCAGCTGATCGACCAGCATTAACCAATCTCAATGTCACTATTGAGCCTGGACAGACCGTTGCCCTCGTTGGCCGATCTGGCAGCGGCAAGACAACCCTGACCAACCTGCTGCCCCGTTTCTACGGGCATACGGAAGGCGATATCCTGCTGGATGGCCGTCCACTGGATGAATACGCCCTGCGTAACCTGCGCAGCCATATCGCGCTGGTGACCCAGCAGGTGACGCTGTTCAACGACACCATCGCCCGCAACATTGCCTACGGTGATCTGCAGGATATGGATGAGGAAGACATCCGCCTGGCCGCCAAAGCCGCCTATGCCATGGAGTTTGTGGACAACCTGCCGGATGGGTTGCATACACTGGTGGGCGAAAATGGCGTACTGCTCTCTGGCGGCCAGCGTCAGCGTCTGGCGATTGCCCGCGCCATCCTGAAAGATGCACCGGTACTGATCCTGGATGAAGCGACGTCTGCTTTGGACACCGAGTCCGAACGACACATCCAGGCAGCGCTGGATGAAGTGATGAAGGATCGAACCACTCTGGTCATCGCTCACCGCCTGTCCACCATCGAAAATGCCGACCTGATCCTGGTCATGGACAAAGGGCAGATTGTGGAAAGCGGCAACCATACTGAGTTGCTGGCCAAAGACGGCGCCTACGCACGACTCTATCGCATGCAGTTCCGCGAACAAGCGGAGCAAACACTGAACAATGAACCCGTCACCCTGGTTGAAGCCTGATACAGGCCTCAACCATTGACAGGAAATGACAGACAGGAAACACCGGATACCCATGAAACCAAGCTTGCCCCGCTTTGACAAAGCCCGCGTCGTGGTGGTCGGCGATGTCATGCTGGACCGTTACTGGCAGGGTCCCACCCGCAGAATTTCACCCGAGGCACCGGTTCCGGTCGTCCGGGTCAATGGCAGCGATGACCGTCCCGGCGGCGCCGGCAACGTCGCATTAAATGTCACCTCTCTGGGAGCCCCCGCCTGGTTGCTCGGCATCACCGGCGATGATGAAGCCGCTGATGCACTGACCACCCGTCTGGAAGCAGCCGGCGTCTACTGTGACTTCGTGCGTCTGAAAGATGCACCGACCATCACCAAGCTACGGGTTATCAGCCAGCATCAGCAACTGATCCGCCTGGACTTTGAAGAAGCGTTTACCGGCGTCGATGTGGACACCATCCCTGACCGCCTCTCGGCGCTGCTGGATAATGCCGACGCCCTGATCGTTTCGGATTACGGCAAGGGCACCTTGAAAGATATCCAGGAACTGATCCGGCTGGCTCGCAAGCGCAACATTCCTGTGCTTGCGGATCCCAAGGGACAGGATTTCACCCGCTACCGTGGCGCCACCGTCATCACACCGAACCTGCATGAGTTCGAGGCGATTGTTGGCAGCTGTTCCAGCGAAGAAGAGCTGGTCGCCAAAGGCCAGGCGCTGCGTGAAGAACTGATGCTCGACGCCCTGCTGATCACCCGCGGCGAACACGGTATGACCCTGCTGCGTGCCGACGAAAAAGAACTGCACCTGCCAGCCCGCACTCGTGAAGTGTTTGATGTCACAGGTGCAGGCGACACCGTCATCGCCACCCTGGCGGCCGCACTGGCCAGTGGGGAACCACTACCTCGTGCTGCCGCGCTGGCCAACATTGCCGCCGGCATAGTGGTCGCCAAGCTGGGCACTGCCACCGTCAGCCTGCCGGAACTGCGCCGTGCCGTAAATGCTATCCAGGGCTCGGAGCGGGGTGCCATGACGCGTGAGCAGCTGTTGATCGCGGTCGAAGATGCCCGCGCTCATGGTGAACAGATTGTCTTTACCAATGGCTGCTTCGACATCATTCATGCTGGCCACGTCGGCTACCTGGAACAGGCTCGGAAGCTTGGCGACCGTCTTGTGCTGGCTATCAACGGCGATGAATCAGTAACCCGCCTGAAAGGGGAAGGGCGTCCGATCAACCCGGTTGAGCGACGCATGGCGGTACTGGCTGGTTTGGAAGCGGTCGACTGGGTGGTTTCCTTCAACGAAGATACGCCGGAATCCCTGCTGGAACAGCTGAAACCGGATGTACTGGTAAAAGGTGGCGATTACGGTATCAACGAAGTCGTTGGTGCAGACATTGTCAGCGCCTACGGTGGCGAAGTCGCCGTGCTGGATTTCCTGGAAAATTGCTCGACCACGGCAATTGTTCAAAAAATCCGTAAGGAAAACGAACAAGAGCCTGCTTGATCCTGCTAATGGCCGGACCGAAAAATCCGGCCATTAAGAAATACAATACGGTGCTTTTACAGGTTGGCGGATGAAAAGTGAGGGATTGCAACAGAAATAGCCTTTAGAAGACGATTGATTTGTATAGATCAAAACTTCTGAAGGATCAGACATGTCGGCAACCCCAT
>MUIA01000251.1 GCA_002084115.1 Oceanospirillales bacterium LUC14_002_19_P2
CATCTATCAGCATCAACGGGCACTATTTAAAGAGACCGTTGGCGCTTTCGTTGAGAGTTTCGCAAAGGGGAAGGAACACCTGCTACCAAAATTTGCAGGTGGCATCAATGCGTAAGTCCTATAACAGTTGGACGGCGAAACCGGCAGCGATAATCAACCAGCCAATGAACGCCTGTTGTTGTACTTTTTTCCTGTTGTAGGGTTTGCCCATATGTCTCCCGGTTGCCGCTTGCTTCAACGTCTTATGAGGCTGCATTGTTATTTATCGCATAGCGTCACAGCATTTGGCGTCTTTGACGAGGCGTTGCTTATGATTTTGAAAGGTCAAAATAAAAACGACGGATAATAGTCGTTATCCGTCGTTAATCTATTCAATGAGCACGCTTCCCTCAGGGTTGATGGGCTTGCGTTTGCTCTGACGTATCGGCTGAAGCCTGTGCTGAGGGTGTAATCAGCGTGGCATCACTTTGATCGGCCTTCAGTCGGCTGATATGCATGCCTTTGAGGATATTCAGCGCCTGGCTGAGCTGATAATCGCGCTCGTCCAGGGGCTTTTCTGATTTGGCGTCCGCTTTCTTGCCTTTGGCCAGCTTGCCTTTCTTACCGTTGCCATTTTCCAGGTGGCCCTGGAGATCAGCTTCGCGGTAGCCGCTGTTCTCAGTACGATTGTGAGTCACCTGGGCCAGGTCAACCTGAATATCCGGCTTGATACCTTCTGCCTGGATGGAGCGGCCATTCGGCGTGTAATAGAGCGCCGTCGTCAGTTTCAGGCCGCGTTCCTCATCCGTGCTTAGTGGCAGCACGGTTTGCACGGACCCCTTGCCGAAGGAGCGGGTGCCCAGCAGTACGGCGCGGTGATGGTCTTGCAGTGCGCCAGCCACAATCTCAGACGCTGAGGCGGAACCACTGTTGATCAGCACGACCAGGGGAATCCCGTTGGAGGGATCGTCCGGGTTCGCGCTATAGCTCATGTCGGTATTGCCCATCCGGCCCTTGGTGTAGACGATCAGCCCGTCAGACAGGAACGCATCAGCGACTTCCACGGCAGCCTGCAGCACACCACCGGGGTTGTTACGGAGGTCAAGGACGAGGCCTTTCAAGGGCTTGTCGCCCTGTTCGTCTTTCAGCTTGTCGATGGCCTTGAGGACTTCCTTGCCGCTGTCCATCTGGAACTGGCTGAGACGAATGTAGCCATAGCCGGGCTCCAACACGCGCTGGCGGACACTGAGTACCTTGATGATGTCACGCACCACGGTCAGCTCCATGGGCTTGTTGCCGCCTTCGCGAATGATGGTCAGCTTGATCGCTTCACCAGGCTTGCCGCGCATCAGTTCGATCGCGTCTTTCAGGGACATGCCCTTAACGGCCTTGTCATCCAGTTTGATGATCAGGTCCCCGGCTTCAACGCCGGCGCGTTCGGCGGGAGTATCATCAATGGGGGTCACGACCCTGATCAGGCCGTCTTCGAGGCTGACTTCAATCCCGAGGCCGCCGAACTCACCGGACGTGCTTTCTTCAAGGTTCTTGAAATCACTGGGTTCGAGGTAGGTTGAATGTGGGTCAAGCCCTTCCAGCATGCCCTTGATGGCGTGATCCAGCAGGGTTTTGTCATCAATGTCTTCGACATAGGCGGTTTTGATGCGGTGCATGACCTCGGTGAAAATACGCAGCTCATCCAGCGGCAGCTTGCCTTTGGTTGCCTGGGGCTGCTCTGTTTCAACCGTGGCAGCGGGCGCAGTGTCCTGGGCGGGTGGCGCCGGTTCGTCTGCCAGAAGATTGGCAGAGTGGGCACTGACCATCAGGGCCAGCACAAGACTGCCTGTTCTCAGGGCGGGCATTAGGCGTCTGGCTGTCATCGAAAGCTCCTGCTTACTTTATTGTTACCCTGGAAACGTGGTCGCCCGGGTTGGGTGGCATCTGTCATGGCCGATTCTATAGGGAGAAACAGCGGTTTTCTGTCGTTTGTAACCGCTGTTTTCACACTGCGAGCAATCGGCAATAAAAAAAGTATAGCGTTATCAGGAAACGGGACTAGTCCGTCGAAATAATCTGTCGTGTGGTTACCGGACAAGCCAGGAGGACGGATTAATGGGCTTGCCATTTTTGCGCAGTTCAAAATACAGTCCCGTGTCGTTATTACCACCGGTGGCGCCGGTTTCCGCGATGTCATCACCGGCAGATACCCAGTCACCGACATTGCGCAGCAAAGCCTGGTTATGAGCGTATAGTGTCATGTAATTGTTGCCGTGGTTCAGGATCACCAGCAAACCGAAGCCTTTGAGCCAGTCGGCAAAGATGACCTGTCCGTGCCAGGGCGCTTTGACAGTCGTGCCCTGTGCGACCTCGATAAACAATCCGTTCCAGGGAATGGTGCTGTCCGCCCGGTGCTGTCCGAAGCGGTGTATGACGCGGCCTTTTACCGGCCAGGGCAACTTGCCGCGAGCCTCGGTGAATGGACGGTCAAAGCTGGCCGTGGCTTCCATGTCGAGAATAGCGGCGATCAGCTGTTCCAGTTCTTTCTGCTGCTGTTCCAGCTTTTTCAGTCGCTGGCCCTTGCTGCTCTCTTCCCGTTTGAGTTTGGCCAGTAACTGCTGGCGTTCCTGGTTGCTGCTGGTCAGTCGGTCGCGGCGGTTGGCCAGCTGGTTGTGGTTGTCTTCCAGTCGTTGGTTTGCCTTCGCGAGAGAGTCTTCAGTCGATGCTAGCCGGTCAATGGTATTGCGAAGGTCATCAACAACGCTCTGTTGGGCGTCAGAAAAGTAGCGTTGATACGTTAAAAGTCGAGTAACGGCGCCTGGATCTTCCTGGTTCAGGAGCAGCTTGAGTGGTGAATCCTGCCCGGCTACATAGGCAGAACGCAGTGAGACGGTCAGCGCCTGGAGTCCGGCATCCTTTTCCTTCATCAAGTCCTGGCGCTGGCTACTGAACTTTTTTAGTTCGGCGCGCCCCTCCCGGAGACGCTGTTCAAGGGCGCGGATTTCCCGGTGCAGGTCGCCAATGGCTTTTTCATTGCTCTGCAGGGAACGTTCCAGCGATGAGCGTTCCTTCCGGATACCATTGAGGGTTTTTTCCAGTTTCTTGATGTCGGCCTTCACCGCTTCCAGTTGCCGGGACTTGTCTTCGGCCGGTGCCTCGGCACGTGCTGGCAGGGTAATGGAGAGGCTGCATAGCGCCAGGGCCAGCATGACCGGGATTGTCAGTTTTTTCATGGATTCAACAGCGGCTGTAACAGAGGTCAATTATGCCTGATCAATCGACTGGCTCAAGGGACAGTGTGTGATGAGAAGCCGGTGGGGGCGGTGTAGCCCCCACTGGGCTGTCAGACGAATTGGGCCAGGTTGTGGCCAGTCATTTCTTTGGGTTGTTCATCACCCATCAGGGCCAGCAGGGTGGGCGCCAGGTCGGACAGGACGCCGTCGTCGGCCAAAGTAAGGTGGCGGGGGCCGACATAGATCAGCGGTACCAGCTCACAGGTGTGAGCGGTATGGGTCTGGCCGGTGGAGGGGTCGGCCATCTGCTCGGCATTGCCGTGGTCAGCCGTGATCAGGCACTGTCCGCCACAATGTTCCAAGGCCTCAACCACGCGCCCAACGCAGCTGTCGACACATTCAACCGCTTTGACGGCTGCATCAAAGACGCCGGTATGGCCAACCATGTCACCATTAGCGTAATTGCAGATGATCAGGTCGTAGGCACCGCTGCTGATCGCGTCGACCAGCTTGTCAGTGACTTCCGGCGCACTCATTTCCGGTTTCAGGTCATAAGTGGCGACATTCGGTGATGGCACCAGTGTGCGGGTTTCACCCTCGTAGGGCTCTTCCCGACCGCCACTGAAGAAGAACGTCACATGAGCATATTTTTCAGTCTCGGCGATGCGCAACTGGGTTTTGCCCAGACTTGCCATGTACTCGCCCAAGGTGTTTTTCAGGGTCTCCGGCGGGAAGGCGCAGGGCGTATTAATGGTGGCCGCGAACTGGGTCAGCATGATGAAGCCCGCCAGTTTCGGATGCTGTTCGCGGACAAAACCGTCGAAGGATTCATACACAAAGGCACGGGTGATTTCCCGGGCGCGGTCGGCGCGGAAGTTCATGAAAATAACAGCATCACCATCGGTGATCACTGCGGGGTTAGCACCTGCAGGCACAATGGCGGTGGCTTTGACGAATTCATCATTCTCATCCCGCTCGTAGGCAGCCTGCAGGCCGGCGACCGCCGTGTCTGCCGTATGCACGGCTTTGCCGGCGGTCAGCAGGTCATAGGCGCAGAGTACGCGATCCCAGCGGTTGTCCCGATCCATGGCGTAGTAACGGCCGATCAGGCTGGCCACGCGGCCAACGCCCAGACGTTTCAGTTGTTCGTCTGCTTTGGCCAGAGAGGCTTTCGCGCTGCGGGGCGGGGTGTCGCGACCATCAAGAAACGCATGCAGGTAGACCGCCTTTGCTCCGCGTTTCGCCGCCATGTCGACCATGGCGAAGATCTGATCTTCATGGGAGTGAACTCCGCCGGGAGACAACAGGCCCATGATATGCACAGCTTTGTCATTGGCGATGGCGCGATCCACCACGTCGGCCAGTACCGGGTTGTTCGCAAATTCACCGTCTTTGATGGCCTTGTCGATCCGGGTCAGGTCCTGGTAGACGACACGGCCGGCGCCCAGGTTCATGTGACCGACCTCGCTGTTGCCCATCTGTCCGTCCGGCAGACCGACATCGCCGCCGGAGCCGGACACCAGGGTATGCGGGCAGGTCTGGCGCAGGCGGTCCAGCACCGGGGTATGGGCGGCCAGGATGGCGTTGGATTCGGTGTCTTCCCGATGGCCCCAGCCGTCGAGGATGATGAGGGCAGTGGTCTTTCGCTTGGCGGTCATGTCAATAGGTATCCGGTAGAGCAAAATTGCGGATGATTTTAACGGTTAATCGTGCAATTTGTCATTGCTGCTCTAGCGCACAATAGGGAGTATTGTTCTGTTTTATTGCCTAACGACATTGTTTACATTGACCTTGTATGGTCGTCTCAAGCTACGGATGGTCGTGATAGTGTATATCCGACAGTATTTCCCAACACTGCCCACCTTGTTGGCTGAAGTGAGAAAATACTTTTTCGTTATACCACTCATAATGTGGCGACTTGATTCTGCAGCCAGTACTTCTAATCATATGTATGGCGAGGCGGCATAGTGAGGGGGTATGACTTTCCAGACCCCATTGCCCCAGTGCATTGCGAATATGTTCAACCTCACCTTTCATTTTTTTTCTATCGAAACACCGATGCAGGTCTAGCCTGTGACCTATGTCTAGAATTTGATAGGCGCATTCCTGTCGCGGGTCGTCCATAGGTTCTGAGTAGTGCCTGTTAATGATGGCCGATGTCCACTCGATCGTGTTTTGAGAAAGGCCCAATTGTTTGGCATGCTCTTCGTAAATTTGCGCGGATCGAGCCCGGTTTTGATCTCTTCCCATGCCTGTTTCATCAACACGACCTGCACGGTAACAATAGGCAGCCAGTTTCAGGCTGTTCAGTTCTTCCGGGGTTAGTTGTAGTTTCATCCCTTGGTTGCTTTGGCTAACTAAGTCATAAATCACTTCAAAGGATCGAACTTGTCTGGCTGAATGGGTACCATTATGGTTAGGCCTCCAAGTGTTTTTGTTTAGCTTGTGGTATGAGGCACCAGCATAGGGTTGATTGATACAGTATTTATTGATTTTTTCGAATATGTTGCTCCACTCTTTTGTGGAAAGTACTCTATCAGTGATGTGTTGTTTTTGTTCTTCAGATTGTTTGAAACTTGCAATAAATATTTTTCCGTTTAATTTTTTCAATTTGGCTTTGTCTGTCCATTGTATTGGCTTTTTTAATTCATCACATTCTTCTTTTTTTGTTTGCGCCATGCGCCTGGTCGTAGAGGAGGGTATGGAAAGCTTCCTCTTGGCTAGTGGGCGTATTGACGATAGCGCATTCCAGATTAATTTCGAGAAGTAGTGTGCTTTGAGGTAACTCTTTCTTAGTGTTGAAGGTGATGGCACCAGATTATGATTTTCAGGTATTTTGGGAGTGTGCGGAGCAGGGGGGGGCATGTTGATCATGGTGGTGATATTCCTATCATTCGTGTGTGATTATTTTTCCAATACGATTAATTCTATTGGAGATTTTTTAGGGATTTTTTTAAAGATTGGTTTTTGTTTTTTAGATGTATTTATTTAAATTTATATGAGTAATGGTTCTATATGTTTTCTGCCTGGTCTGTATTGCTATGATCTGACCCTTAATATCTGTTTGAATGAATGCGAAATGATTATGCCGTGCGTATGCTGGGAGGGCATTATTTTTAAAGCCAATGAGGATATATTGGCTATCTTTATGCAGCTGAAGAGGCTGTTGCAAAAGCCCAATTCAGTGGCATAGGCGATGACCTTATTCTGCAATAGCACCTTATGCTGCTCTCAATATATTCTCTACCTCTTTTTCATGGCAATGCAGATCACCTC
>MUIA01000439.1 GCA_002084115.1 Oceanospirillales bacterium LUC14_002_19_P2
CATGGAAACGTTGCTCGATGGAAAACAGATCTGGAAGGAAAAATTCATAGCCTGAATTTGACCTGACAGACACCCTCTGGAAAATCGGTAACTGTCAGATCAGGTTTGAACTACTACACATCAGTGGTGGTCTGATCAACACGACTGAATAATGTGTCGAGCAACGACGCACTTCGTTTATCTGGATGTGTGAAGAACCAGGTTAAGAGGTTATTGATAGTCAAGCGTTCTAAATCGATATTTTCGAAATTATCCAGAATCCAGTCGGTGACAATCCCGTGCTGTGGGTGACCAAAAGAGGTTTCATGATGGTTAGCAACTTGTGTTAACAGGGTCTTCAGTAATATTTTGGTGATATCAAGTTTATTCCATGGCTGTTGTGTCCCTGGTTCCTGATGTTCTTCTGTTTCTGAAGAGAGTGCGTTACTCGATGATGATGTCGTCTGTTCAGGGGGAACACTATCATTTGTTGTAATCGATGATCCGTTAAGCGCAAGTATATCGTTAAAAAGTTGCTCCTTTACGCTTTTTAATGTTGCTTTGTAGGCTGGATCATTCAGGCTACTCTGAAGGTCTACAGCGCCCTCTCCAGTTGCCGAAAGGTCAAAGTTGTTACCCATTACCTCATGAATCAATTGAAGCCAACAGATCCATGGGTCTTCAAAGTGTATTGGCCCAAGTTTGTAATGGCCCCAGTGATCAAAGTGACACTCTGTTTCTGTCATAAATTCGCGTAACAGGGTTTGTTTATCCGTCGTACTTGTCGCTGTTGCTTTTGCCTCAATGAACGGTAAAAGCTGTAGTTTCGTAATACATCTTGCTGTATCTATGGTGGCCTGGTGGGTTTTCTGCATATGTTTTCGATTGAAATCTGGGCCTGCAGGACTGAAGAGGGCTGTGACATATTTAGGGCCATTTTCATGCGGATTCTGTGCGGCAGTTTCTTTGATAGCCTCATACATGTCAGCGGAATACCCCGTATCACCCGCATCCAAAATGCATTCATTTTCTGTCATCACAAGATACCCATACCCTGGCGCTTTGTGAAAGTTGGTTAAGGGATTTGTGCCTGCCCAGTGGTTTGTGGGGATAGCGGCTAGCGTTGCCACTTCTTCATCCTCTTGGTTTATCGTATAGGATACAAAGGGGTTCATGCGCAATCCGGTCGTTGAGCCATCTTCCCATTGGTAATCAAGCGCATTGTTAAAGACGGAATCGATCTTTTCCGAGCCAGCGGGAAAACACAGACGGGTTCTGATGGGTTTCTCGGGGACGACATCGCTGGCCGTTTTCTCGAAAAAAGAAGGGAATTTCTGTTTAATAATACTGATAATACGATTCGCAATGCGTCGACAGAGTGCAGGTATCTGTATAAATAGTTTGTATAGCCGTGTGTTCTTAAAGTGGTCTTTATGAGCATGGGTAACCATTGCGGCGTCTGTATTTTCGAGCCCTTTGGGAATGATGGGCTTTAATTGTGGGCTATAACCCGGGCCTAGCTGGGTTATAGCGGGATCAATATCCAAATACAGCATTTGGTCGGTTTTGGTAGGTACCGCGAGACTTAGGTAGGCATGTCCCCGTTTAATAAAACCGCCGCGGTTAGTTTTTAGACCGCAGGGAATGACGCCTTTTTCAACGTTCTGTTGAGCTTTTTCTTTGATATCCTTGTTTAAGAAAAACAGGTCTTTACCGGAACAAAAACGTTTCACCTTTTCCCATAACGTTGACAGGCCGATTTTCAAAGCATCGATGGGATCTCGCCAGCGGGCAATCCATGGGTGAGCGGTTTGGAGAGAATAATATCTCCTTTCCTTAAGAGGAACAGAGTCTGGTGCTCCCCATTCACTATAGGGGACTCTTCTCCAGGCGCAGTTAGGACAATCTGCGGATTTTTCCCATACAGCCAGCTTATTCGCGTAGGCTTCTATTTTTCTACCTTGAAACCTGGTAGAACCCCTTTGTATAGAAATTGGAGGTCTGTCTTCAATGGGGGACGTAGGAACAATGGGCGTTATGTTTTCTGCCGATGACTGCACTATTGAGCTCCGTATGTGGTTGTTTTAAAGAAGATCCTTACTTAATAGACAGCCAATGACGGAAATAATTCAGAATCACTGGGTGGCTAGTTATCTATTTCATTTGTTTATAAGAACGCTGTTTTGCTGTTCCTGTTAGTTTGTTGTGGATCGGGAACCAAGGCGTCCGTCGTTGGTCGAATATCATGTAATACCTGTGAACATCACCCCCATGTGATGATCAATCACGGGTATTGCACCATACCGTCGGTTATCGGAGCTCCGACGTTTGCTCCGGCTCATCCGTTCCAGGAGGCCGGAGCTTTTTTTATTCAATCTCTGGCATTATTCGCCGTCATCGGTCAGCAGCCAGGAGTCTAACCGAGCGGACAGTTCCTCAACCCCGGTGCGCTTGAGGGAGGAAAACAGCTGAATGCTCAGTTGATCACCCCAGGCTTTCAGATCATTGCGGATTGTAATGAGCGCGCTCTTGGCGGCGCCAAACTTCAGCTTGTCCGCTTTGGTCAGCAGAATATGGATGGGCATCTGGCTATCCCGGGCCCAGTCCAGCATGATCTGGTCAAACTCCTTCATGGGATGGCGGATATCCATCAATAACACCACACCGACCAGGCTCTGGCGTTTTTCCAGGTATTCGCCGAGGTGTTTCTGCCAGTCCTGCTTCATGGCGACGGGTACCTTGGCGTAGCCGTAGCCGGGCAGGTCGACCAGGCGGTGTTCCTCGTCAATGGGGAAGAAGTTGATCAGCTGGGTGCGTCCCGGCGTTTTACTGGTGCGTGCCAGGCTGCTGGAACCCGTGAGCGTATTCAGGGCACTGGACTTGCCGGCGTTGGAACGACCGGCAAACGCCACTTCCCGGCCGGTATCGGCAGGACACTGGTCCAGCCGCGCGGCACTGGTCTCGTATCGTGTTGTACGATAGTTTAGGCCGGTCATCTGTTCAGACATGAAAAGAACTCATTTACGGTGAAAATCGGTTAATTGACTACCTGCAATCGACGCGGACACGGATTACCATGTTCTGATTGCAGGGTCGATAGTATATAA
>MUIA01000104.1 GCA_002084115.1 Oceanospirillales bacterium LUC14_002_19_P2
GGTTAGAAACCCTCTCCCTGAAACTGAAGGTCAATCATTTTCAGCTCAGGGCGAAGATTTACATGACCGCTCTGCGGGCATCATTCGAGCAGCTAAGGTTATTCGTTACTGCGTAACTTGAGTATTAAATATGGTTATGGCCTGACAGAAACAACGGCGACGGTCAGTTGTTATGATGAGGCCATTGCGCTGGGCTCAATTGGCAAGCCACTACCGGAAGTGGATATCAGGATCGGCGCTGATAATGAAATTTAGGTCCGGGGTGGCACCGTGATGAGGGGGTACTACCGCAAACCTGAAGCAACCCGTGATGCATTCATCGACGGCTGGTTCCGAACGGGGGATGCTGGGTATATTGATGACCAGGGCAATCTGGTCATGACGGAACGCATCAAGGAGTTGATGAAAACGTCCGGTGGTAAGTATGTTGCGCCACAGGTGGTCGAAGGCGTTATTGTTCGTGATCATTTTGTTGAGCAGGTCGCGATTATTGCGGATGCCCGGAAATTTGTGTCTGCCTTGATTGTGCCAGCTTATGAAGCGCTGGAAGAGTATGCACGATCCATGGGATTGAAGTTTGAATCGCGGATGGATCTGATTCGTGACCAGTCGATCCAGGCATTGTTTCAGCAGCGCCTGGAAAGTCTGCAGAAGGAATTGCCCCGTTTTGAGAAAGTGAAAAAATTCACATTGCTGCCACGGGAATTCTCGCTGGACCTAGGTGAGATGACGCCGACTCTCAAGCTGAGAAGAAAAGTGATCATGGAACGCTTCGGTAAGGAAATTGAGGCAATGTATACCTGATCAGGTTTCATTGTTCGCATAAAAAGGCCTGATGATGAACTCATCAGGCCTTGTTTGTTTTTATAACGTATAACTTACAGGTTTTCTTCCGCGAAAGCCGCCAGCGCGGAGCGGGGAACACCTTCCAGTTGTACCATCCCGCCGAATTCAAACCCTCTGAACCTTCCCGTCAGGTAAGTCAGTCCAGAACTGGTTGGGCTGAGGTACGGCGTATCAATCTGGGCCAGGTTGCCCAGACAAATCACCTTGGTGCCCATCCCCGCGCGCGTGATGATGGTTTTCATCTGGTGCGGTGTCAGGTTCTGGCATTCATCAATGATGATCAGGCTTTCCTGAAAGCTTCGGCCCCGTATGTAATTCAGTGATTTGAAGTGAATGGGTACCTGATTGAGGATGTAGTCCACACTGCCGTTGGTGTTTTCGTCATCCCGATGCAGTGCTTCCATGTTATCCGTAATCGCACCCAGCCAGGGCTCCATTTTTTCCTGTTCTGTGCCCGGTAGGTAACCGATATCCTCATCCAGCCCACGCGTACTGCGGGTCGCGATAATACGCCGGTATTGCTTGGAGGCGACTGTCATTTCAATCGCTGCGGCGAGTGCCAGAATCGTCTTGCCGGAACCGGCCGGGCCATTCAGGTTGACCAGCTGTATATCCGGGTCGAGTAACAGATGCAGGGCAATTGCCTGGTGGATGTCCAGTGGTTGCAGTCCCCAGGCTTTTTGATGCATCAGGCTTTCTTCGGATAAATGTAATAGCCTTACCTTGTCGTCTGTTGCCTGTATGACGCATCCCACAAAGCCCTGCTCATCAATGATGAACTCATTAACAGTGATCTCTTCGAGGATACCGGTCCGGGGTAGCGTATGATACGTGTGTCCGTTAGCCTGTTCCGTATTCACCTGATCTACGTTATCCCAGAAACTGCCTTCAACCTCCAGAAAGCCCTTGCTGAGCAGGTCGACGTCTGAGATCTGCTGGTCGTTATGGTAGTCCTCTGCGGGAATGCCACAGCCGCGCGCCTTGAGACGCATATTGATATCTTTGGTGACCAGGACAAACTCGCCATCCGGACGTGCTTTCTGCAGTTGACAGATGTCGTTGATTATCTGGTTGTCATTGAGGTTGTTGGAGAGGTGCGTGAGGTTATCCTTGGCATGTTCCATCATGATGGAGAGCGTACCTTGCGGCGTATCCTGCTCACCTCGCGTGATGGGAACGCCACGGCCAATCTCTTCCGGGCTGGCATTGCCGACGATCTTGTCAATCAGTCGGATGGCTTGCCGGCAGTCTGCCGCGATAGTTTGTTTGCTGTTCTTGAGGTGGTCCAGTTCCTCCAGGACGGTCATCGGGATGATAACGCGGTGTTCGTCGAAATTCAGTAGGGCGTTTGGGTCGTGTATGAGAACGTTGCTGTCCAGTATGTAGGTGGTTGTTTGAGGGGATGTGATCGATTCAAGCTTCACTGCTCGAGGCATATTAGCAGCTCCATTTCGATGGTTGGATCACCGGCCTGGCAATAGTCCATATTACCCAGACCTGTTTTCATTATGAGATAAAGATTCGCGAGCATGCAAGTGATGCTTATAATCTCTGGTAATAAGAAATCGCCAAGTCTGGTCTGGATTTGTCAAAGCGTTCTGGAGGGCTTACAGGGGCTGGAGTTGTGTGTATCGAAGAAGGCACGCAGCCATCAAAAAGGATGTGCGTGCCTGAATAAGAGATGCTGGAAAACTGGCGCTTGCTTGACTCAGTGGCTAAGCAATTCGTCAGGAGGTGATGTCATTTTGAGTTTGTCACCCAGCAATTCTTCCAGAGTGGGGATCAGGAAGGCGTCATCTTCACAGGCAAAACTCACTGAGATACCGCTAGCGCCCGCCCGCCCGGTTCTGCCGATACGGTGGACATAATCTTCCGGATCTTCCGGCAGGTTGTAGTTGATGACATGGGATATCCCGTCAACGTGGATGCCGCGGCCCGCAACATCCGTCGCCACCAGTACCCGGATCTTGCCGTTCTTGAAATTCTCCAGCGTGCGGATACGCTTGTTCTGGGGAATTTCGCCGGACAACATATCAGAGTTGATCCCGTCTTTTTTCAGCTTTTCTGTCAGGCGACGCGTCTGATCCCGTCGATTGGTGAACACGATCACCCGATCCAGCTTATGACGGGTAATCATATTATGAAGAATCCGGTACTTTTCCTCGGTGGAGACAATGTAGACCTTTTGTTCGACATTGTCCGTGGCTACATGATCCGGCTCAATTTCAACCCTGACAGGGTGCCAGGTCCACTGTTCTGCCAATCGCATAACGTCGTCGTTAAACGTGGCGGAGAACAATAATGTCTGCCGGTCACCGGGGCGAGGGGTTGCACGAACAATGCGGCGTACCTGGGGAATGAATCCCATATCCAGCATACGATCAGCTTCATCCAGCACCAGCGTTTCGACCAGGTCCAGGTAGACATCGCGTTTCTCGTTATAGTCCAGCAGACGTCCTGGTGTGGCGATCAGGATATCAACAAAGTTTTCCTGCAGGTGCTTGCGTTGTTTTTCATAGTCCATGCCGCCAACCACCATGACGACATGCAAGTCGGTATAGCGAGTCAGCGCCTTGGCATCTTCACAGATCTGGATGGCCAGTTCCCGGGTTGGGGCAACGACGACAGCACGGGGCTCGCCCAGATAACGCTCTGAAGGCGGAGGGGTTTCCAGCAGTTGCTTGATGGTGGCAATCAGAAAAGCGGCGGTTTTACCGGTACCGGTCTGAGCTTTGCCGATGGCATCCTGCCCTTCCAGGGTTGAGCCTAGGACCTCTGCCTGAATGGGCGTACAGTAACGGAAACCCTGTGCCTGGATCGCTCTCATGAGGGGGGCGGGCAGATTAAAGTCGTGAAAACGGGTTTTGCCTTTTTCGGGGGGAACTTCAAACTGGCTGATATCCCAAGGGGGCATGGCCGGTTTCTGGCTGTTACGCGGCTTGTTGTGCCGGGCCTGCGGCTTCTTGCCGGGCTTGCCACCACGACTGCCCTGGCGTCCTGGTTTCTTGGCTTGCCGAGGCGCAGTGCTGGCAGGCTGTTCTTTCGGCGCCGGCGACTTTTTGCGAAAAATGTTCAGGAAACCACTCAAAATTACTGTCTTTCCTTGCACGGTCTGCTGGTATTTGAGAGCAGGAGACCAATAAAATAAATAGCTGGATTACTAACCCACAAGGGAAGCAGTGTCAGCCTTGATGACATAATGGATGAAATACTACAGCCTTGTCGCAATATTGCCTAGTTGAACAGACAGTTATGTCATGGACTTTAGTACCGTGCACCCTAGACTTGGTCAAGGTGACGACAGCCCGTAATCTGTTACATGGGGTAAAGGCATGGTTAACAGTCGTTTATGGGTGGCGCAGGCGGAACAGAAGCTATTGGCTAAATTGCCTGGGCAGACACCATTACTGAAACTTGATGTCATCCGTCCTGGAGGGCAGAAACTTTATCTCAAGGATGAGTCCTGGAATCCAGTGGGTAGCTGGCGCCAGCGGGTAGCGCGTGTGCTATTTCTGCAGGCGCTGAGCCAGCGGCAGCTGGAGGCAGACAAGCCAGTTATCAGTAATTCACCACCCTCGATGGCCATCGCGGAAGCGTGGTATGCACAAATGTTAGGCTTGCCCTATGTTGCGGTTATTCCTGATCATTGCCCCTTGAAGGAGTCCATGCAAATTGAGTTCTGCAGTGGCATTTGTCACCGGGTGGCACTGGATACATTGCAGGATGCGACGAAAGAGGTCGCATCTGAGTTAACCGGCGTGCAGTTTAATAACTTGACCACCGATGTCAGCCTTTTGCGAACTGCGGCAGAACCGTTGGTGCGTGAAGCGCAGGAGCAGCTGACTCTGAGTGCATCAGAGTGTTCGGGAATGACTTTCCTGATCGGCGCATCGGAACAAGAGCTTAATAAAGCATTGGGCGTTTTGCATGATGAATCACGTTGTAATCAGTCGCTGTATGTCATGGTGGCAGGAATGGATTATCAGCAGAGGGATATCAATCCGCAGCATTTAGAGGGGGCGCTATCGGAAATCTCACCAGCAGCCTCACAAGCGGGTGTTGAGTGGCTGAATGATTTGACCGGTCGGCGCTTTTCGCTTGAAACCGGCGCAGCCTATGTTTCCCTCATGGAGGGAGGAACCTCGCTAGATGCTGCTAGCTACCTGGTGATCGTTGCCGAAAGCGCTGGCTGCCATGAGTCAGACCAGCTGATGACACGAACCAAGCGTGAATGGCTGCGTTACCGTGAATCAATCCAGCTTGAGCAGTGGACAGGCAAACTCGCCCATCCACCGGGTGAGCCGGAAACGGACTGATCAGAAATGTTGTTTCATGAAGGTGAAGTTAGCACGGCTCTTGCGGTTCACCTTTTCGACCTTGTGGCGCAGATCCATCTCCTCTTCTTCCGTGTCTCCGAGGCAGTGATCCAGTTGCCGTTCAACAACAGGCGTAACAACCACGTACATATTGCAAAAAACCTGGCGACTCGCAGAAAGGCTGCTCATGGCAGAACAGAGTCCCAAAGGTTGCGATTGACCCATGGATATGGGCGATATAGTCAAATCACTCATGAGATAATACCTCCTGTCTCAGAACCGATATCAAGCGCCCTAAATACCCTTGAATAAGTCTGGAATTCCGGTTTCTCATGAATTTTGACTCTCTAGCGCCCTCAGGGTTCCCAGTTTAGCAGCGATTACGCATTTGTCAGAAAATGGCCAGCCCGGTTTTCTGGCAGAACAGCTCCAGAGCCCGCATGCCCGCCAGGGAGTTCCCCTTGGGACCCAGAGCCGGGCTCCAGACGCAGATACTCATCTGCTTGGGCACGATAGCGACAATCCCGCCACCAACACCACTTTTGCAGGGCAGGCCGACATGAAAGGCAAATTCGCCAGCTTCGTCGTAGGTGCCACAGGTCATCATCAGGGAGTTGATCCTGCGAGTCTGGTGGCTGGACAGGATCGGACTGACACTGCCGGGCATCCGGCCGGCATTAGCCAGGAAGCGGAAGGAACGGGCCAGATCCATACAGCTCATCGCCAGGGAAAACTGGTAGAAGTAAGTGGTCAGGATCTGCTCGGTATCGTTGGCGATATTGTCGAAACTGCACAGATAGTTGATCAGTGCCCTGTTTCGGTGGCCATGGGCCAGCTCGGAGCGGAAAACCTCTTCATTGTAGGTGATGTCCGGGTTGCCGGCGCAGCTCCGGGCGAACTTCAGGATAACGTCGACAGGTTCGCTCGAGCGACTGATAATACTGTCAGTGATCACTAACGCGCCGGCATTGATAAACGGATTTCGAGGGATTCCATGCTCATATTCAAGCTGGGACAGGGAATTAAAGGCATTGCCAGAGGGTTCAACACCAACCCGGCTCCACAGGTCGTCATCGCACAGACGCTTGGCCAGCGCCAGGTTGAACACCTTGGATATACTCTGAATAGAAAAAGGCTTGAAGGCGTCACCGGCGGCAAAGTCCTCGCCATCCATGGTGCTGATAGCAACGGAGTTTTTCAAGATAGTTGTCCCGAATACTGATTTTTAGGCCACCTGTTTCTCGCGATCTTCGACCCCGGATATTCGCTCTGGATTAAGTGCAACTGGGCCTACAGGCTCCCAGTTCCT
>MUIA01000441.1 GCA_002084115.1 Oceanospirillales bacterium LUC14_002_19_P2
CAAAGAGATCAGGGGATCCTGAAGCACCGGAAACAGGTGTATACCAAGGCGCGAGAGACAAACCCTTCACGCTGGTCTGGGCAAATCAGGAACTGGGAGCCTGTAGGCCCAGTTGCACTTAATACAGAGCGAATATCCGGGGTCGAAGATCGCGAGAAACAGGTGGCCTAAAAATCAGTATTCGGGACAACTATCTTGAAAAACTCCGGATTCCAGCAATCCATTTATAGCAAACCGCGAAATACTACAAGACCATGCCATTCTCAACATTCCGGCTGTGACAGTATTCGGGTTACGCCAGAGAATATTCGTGATGGCTCTTGTGGCATCTGTCGCAGGTACTGTGTTATTGGCAGCAGGTCACCGGTATTCAGTGAACTTTCCTTTTACGTTTGGTCGAGACAGGCAGTATGTATTGAGCTGTAGTGATTGGCGGCAGTGTGGCAGGGTTGATGGCGGCTAAAGCGATCGCGCCATATTTTGAGGAAGTTATCCTGCTGGAAAAAGACACGCTAAACGACGAAAACGGTCTTCATAAAGGGGTAGGGCAAGGGGCTCATGCCCACGTATTGTTGCCCAGCGGCCTTGAGCTGTTGAAGCAGCTGCTTGATTTACCGTTGCTTGACCTGGAGGCCTATGGCGTTGTTCCGGCAGATACTGCCGGTGAGCTGAAGTGGTTTCAGTTTGGTGTATGGAAGACCCGGTTTCATTCCGGTATCGATATGGGCTGGTGTTACCGTTCCCTGTTTGAATGGCGGGTGCGTCAGGCGGTGCTGTCTGTCGGTAATATTAGGATTGAAAGCCCGGCGAGAGTTACTGGCTTGCTCATGTCTTCATCAGAGCATCACGTTGCTGGTGTTTGCTATAAGATTCCAGGTCGTGAGAATGCTGATATTACCCATAAACTGACAGCCGAACTGGTGATTGATGCCAGTGGGCGCGGCACTCACACGCCACGATGGTTGGAGGCCGCCGGTGTTGCCCGTGTGGTGCAGGACGAAATCAGTGTTCAGGTTGCCTACACCACTCGTTGCTTCAGCTTTCCTCCCGATGTGTCCGATACGCTGGATTGGAAGGTTCTGTCTATTTATGCGGAACCGCCCTATGACCGGCGGGGTGGGCTGATCTATCCCATTGGGGATAATAAGTGGATGGCTACTCTGGTGGGGGGCAGTGGGGAGGTGGCGCCTATGGCGCTGGACGGTTATCTGGATTTTGCCCAATCCTTGCCGCAGCCGGATATCTACAAGGTGCTCAAGCAAGCCATACCTGTAGGTGAACCTTGCAGTTACCAGTGCCCTGGAAGTTTATGGCGGCGTTATGACCGCATGAAACAATGGCCGGGTCATTTTGCCGTTATCGGTGATGCCGTATGCAGTTTTAACCCTATCTACGGGCAGGGGATAACGGCGGCATTGAAAGATGTGCAGGCACTCCGGAGCGTGTTGGAAAAACCGACTGCTGACTTATCGGGCTCCAGCATGGTGCGGTTGCAAAAAACGATAGCCAGGGGAAAGGCTGTTCCCTGGCACATGGCTGCCTGCCCTGATTTCATCTACCCGGAGACTCGGGGGAAACGCCCTCCGTGTCTTGGCATGACCAATGGTTACCTCAAGGCGCTCATGAAACTGGCAGGCAGGGACAGGATGGTACATCAACGGTTTATAGAAGTGTTTACCTATTTGAAAAGCCCACTGGTGCTGCTGGCCCCGAGCATTATGGCTAAGGTGCTTGGGCAGAAATTATGGGGTTAGTGTCACCGACGCCTAGTGAGCAGACAATGGTAGCCTGGCTTCTGCAGTTTGATGCTGCAGAAGCTAGGAACAACGGTTTATTCAACCACAGGCAGTGGAGGCGCTTTCTTATAGCGACGAATGACCCAACCTGTAGCGATACTCATAATGGCAACTCCCAGGGTCGCAAATGGCGCAATCATCAACACCATGGTGGTGATGCGCGCAATGTTCTCAGGCAGGAGTGTCAGCGTGTACCCTACACCTGTCAGAAGCACCACCCAGGCAGCTGCGCTGAGCCCTGCGAAACGGAAAAAGCGGCGCTGGTTCTTGACCCGCAACCCCATCATTAACGGTAACAGCGAACGAACGATGGGAATAAATCGGGCAACAAACAGGGCAATCACGCCGTGGCGATTCAGTAGGGAATCGACGGTTTGCATTTGATCTGCAGGGACCTTGTGTACCCAGCCTTCGACACGTGGTAAGTGCTCCAGCCATCGTCCCTGAAGGTAGGCAAACCAGCTGCCTATGGCGGCTGCCAGAATCAATAAAACCACGATGGTCTTAAAATCAATGACGCCCATGGCTCCGAGTGTGCCGGCCAGGATGACCATGCTGTCGCAGGGCAGTGGAGCTGCGGGCAGGAACGCACTTTCAAGCCAGATCACAAAGGTCAGGCAAACATAGATCATGACCATACTTTCAGGATTCTGCAGGGCGACAAAATCCTGATGCCACAGGGCTAAGAAAATAGATACAAAGGAATCAACCATCTACGTGTACCTTGTCGTAAAGGTGGTTCAGTGACATCGTTTTCTAACGGGTAAAGAGACTGTTCCCTGGCTAGGTATCCGGGGCAAAACACACAATGTCACAGTCAGCAAGGGAGCTTGAGGAGATAGGCTAACTCCCGTAGGCAGTAATCTATATAGTTGTAAACCGACGTACAGCAACCGGAAACGTAACAGAGACGCTGAGGGGCACCGATCACGTGGTGGAGAGATTAAGCTGCATCGATAGCGACATCAAGGAGGAAATGTATGTCTGGCACTATTCCTTGTCCTACCCACTTTTGTCATGTATGTGATGCATGGCTGTTGCCCGGTTCAGTAAAGGTCAATAGAGGTACCCAGGCTGCGCATTAATCACGGCGCGAATTCATAAACTAAGTGCAACAACCTCATCCAAGAGAGAGGTGAACCGCAATACTGTTAATTAATCACTCAAGTTACGCAGTAACGAATAACCTTAGCTGCTCGAATGATGCCCGCAGAGCGGTCATGTAAATCTTCGCCCTGAGCTGAAAATGATTGACCTTCAGTTTCAGGGAGAGGGTT
>MUIA01000063.1 GCA_002084115.1 Oceanospirillales bacterium LUC14_002_19_P2
AAAAATCGAATTGTGGAGTTCGGCAGAGGTCAATTTTTTGCTTTGTTGTCATTGGTCGTTACGGGCTATCTGCAGCTGTGTGTATATTACCCGTTGATACTGGTTTCGCGACAGCCTCTTAACGTAGTGTCGTGGCAATAAACTCATGCACGTCTGAGAGTGAATTAGGCAATACTGTCATCCGTTCTTCACGGCTATGCAGATCCTGCAAGTGATGTGGCAACGCAGGAGCATCCAGTCCTGCCGCCAGAATAGCATCCGGGAACTTGACCGGGTGGGCCGTTGCCAGCGTGATAACCGGTACCTCGCTGGACGCATGGCAATCACGTGCCGCTTTGACACCTATCGCGGTGTGAGGATCCAGCAGGTATTCGGTCTGATCAAAGACCTGACGAATGGTCGCAACGGTTTCATCATCATTGGCACACTGGCTATCAAACAGGGTTTTGACTGACTGCCAACGAGATTCATCAATAGAGATCGCACCTGAAGCATCAAACCCTGCCATCAACTCAGCCATCGCTTTGCCATCGCGGTCATGGAGGTCAAACAGCAAACGTTCAAAATTGCTCGAAACCATGATGTCCATGCTTGGCGACAAGGTATGTCCCAGCGATTCCTTACGGTAACTGTTGGCACTGAAGAATCTGTGCAGAATATCGTTGCGGTTGGTACCCACAATCAGTTGCTGAATGGGAAGCCCCATTCCACGGGCAATGTAACCGGCAAAAATATCCCCGAAATTCCCCGTTGGCACGGCAAAGGACACCGGGCGGAACGGACCACCCAGCGACAAGGCTGCATGGAAGTAGTACACCACCTGAGCCATGATCCGTGCCCAGTTGATGGAATTCACCGCTACCAACCGACGCTCCCCGTTCAGGAACCCCTGCTCCGCAAAGCTGGCCTTCACGATCGCCTGGCAGTCATCAAAATTCCCTTCAATCGCCAGGTTGTGCACATTATCACACAGCACCGTGGTCATCTGGCGTCGCTGAACTTCAGACACCCGGCTATGGGGGTGCATGATGAAAATATCGACGTGATCGCTATGACGGCAACCTTCAATGGCAGCAGAGCCGGTATCACCGGAAGTGGCACCCAAAATCACCGCACGCTCATCACGCTTAGTCAGGAAATGATCCAACAGACGCCCCAGTAATTGCAGGGCAAAATCCTTGAACGCCAGGGTGGGGCCATGGAACAGTTCCATCACCCACTCATTCGTGTCCAGCTGTGTTAAAGGCGCAACAGCCCTGTGTTTGAAGTCTGCATACGTGTCGTCAATAATCGCGCGCAGCTGTTCATCTTCAATGGTGCCGCCCACAAACGGACGAATGATTTCGTAGGCCAGCCCGGAATACGACAAGCCGGCAAAACCGGCAATCTGTTCAGCGGTAAAACGGGGGAGTTGCTCGGGAACATAGAGACCGCCGTCCGACGCCAGGCCGGCCAGCAGTACATTCTCAAAATCCAGCGCGGGGGCAGCGCCACGGGTACTGATATATTTCACACTGTCTTCCTGCGGTACTTCCGTTTATGACGGCGCCTGCGCACCTGTTATTCTGACCACCCTGCCCGTCGTTGGTTCACAGGCGACGGACAGGGCAACAGGGATGGATCGCTTACTTCTCCAGGTGATCGACACGAATCCGGATAATGGAACCGGTCACATCAGCTAACTGTTCCAGCTCAATGATCGCGGTATCCATGATGGCCTCAAGGGTTTCATGGGTCAGGATCACAATGTCAGCGCAGCCGTCACCTTCACGTACCTCTTTCTGCATGAGTGCATCAATATTGATGCCATTATGGCTGAGGATCTCGGTCACACGGGTAAGCACACCTGGCTGATCGCTGACATGGAGTCGCAGGTAATAACTGCAGTGAATCTTGTCAATCGGCAGTACCGGAACCTGCGGGTCACTCTCAACAAAACCCAGAGGTGCAACTGCGGCGGTGGGGGCGTCCAACAATCTCGCCACATCCAGGATATCGGCAATCACGGCGGATGCCGTCGCGTCACTGCCTGCACCAGGCCCGTAATAAAGGGTCTGCCCCACCGCATCACCTTCCATCAACACCGCATTCATCACACCATCCACACTAGCCAGAAGATGTTTTGCGGGTACCAGAGTCGGGTGTACGCGTAGCTCGACACCATCACCACGGCGGCGGGCAATCCCCAGATGTTTCATCCGGTAACCTAATTCGGTAGCGTATTGAATATCCCGAGGCGTAATAGCGCTGATGCCTTCAGTATAGGCTTTATCAAAATGCAGGGGGATTCCAAACGCATTGGATGCCAGGATGGTCAGCTTGTGGGCGGCATCAATACCTTCCACATCAAAGGTGGGGTCAGCTTCTGCATAACCCAGCTCCTGAGCCTGCTTGAGGACATCAGCAAACGGGATGCCCTTATCTCGCATTTCGGTCAGGATAAAGTTACCGGTGCCATTGATGATACCGGCCAGCCACTGGATTTTATTTGCTGATAAGCCTTCCCGCAGAGCCTTGATCGCCGGTATACCGCCCGCGACACCAGCTTCATAGGCAACAATGACGCCCTGCTCCCTAGCAGCGGCAAAAATCTCGTTACCGTGCTCAGCTATCAGCGCCTTGTTGGCCGTCACCACATGCTTGCCGTTGGCGATTGCTGTCAGCACGAGCTGCTTTGCGGTGTCATAACCGCCAATCAGTTCAACCAGGACATCGACATCAGGATTGTTGGCGACATCAAAGATATCACGGGTCACATTCATCCCCGTCGTATCACAGGCCGGATTATCCCGCCTCGCACCAATCTGCTCGATTTCTACACTGCGTCCCAACCGCCGGGCAATTTCCTCGCGGTTCCGGACAAGTACGTTCACGGTTCCACTGCCGACTGTTCCCAGCCCACAGATGCCTACTCTGACCGGTTTCAAACTGGCACCCCGCTTTATGACACCTCGACGATACGACGGCTATTCTTTTATGTTTATTGCTTTTTCGGGTCTAGACCCCACTGGTGACCGATTATAGCCTTAACATCAGGCATTCTGCGACCGTTAACGGACTGTTAAATGGACAGGAGAAAAAGCGAAAATGGGGGAACATAGTAGGATAAGGGCTACTCATACAGGAGCTGTATCAGACTAACGAATCAACTACATCATCAGTAGATCGACTATCAGTCCAATGGTTACCCGTCACCAGTGAAGGTAACTACTGCCTGTCAAGGCAACGTGCCAGAAAGAGCATCAACTCTCATAAGAATCCATATGTCCTGAATCAGAACGTTGTACGACATCTTTTCGAGTGGACTCCACTATACCAAGCACCTCTTTACGCAAGGCTTCATCGACCCCAATCTCAACCAGAGTCTCTTCCAGACAGCCGACAACAATCTCAAATTCAGCGTCGGTAATGCCCAGACCGGCATGGGCTTCACGAAGCCCCCTAACCTCATCATCCAACGGACCTTCAAAGGCAATAGAGAGAAACGCTGCCTGTTTTCTGGCCAGTTTGTCGATATCAAGGTTATAGAAATAATGCCCCACTACGGGATGATTCGACACCTTGTCATAGAAGACATTTACAGCCATCAAAATTGCCTGACCACCACCAATGCGATCATAAAGCGATGCCATTATTCCCTTTCCCCTTCTGACATTACTTTTCTATGGCCTGACACAACCATCAGCTTCGACCATTCACTTGATCGACAAAACAAACATTGCTCACATGGCTGTTATGAATAACCTGCTCCTATTCATACAGCTTATGTGCTCACTCCCCTATTACAAGCGGCCGGTACGATATTTCCCCAGACTGAAGCCACACAACGCTACTGAGCATTTTGTAAAAAACGCTGACAACCCCAAAAAAACTTTTGAATTACAGAACGTTATCCTATAAAGTACGCGCCGCACCCAACGAGACGGTTCACGAATCACGGGTGAGATCACGGGGTATAGCGCAGTCTGGTAGCGCGCCTGCTTTGGGAGCAGGATGTCGGGAGTTCGAATCTCTCTACCCCGACCAAACACTGAAAGCCTGTCACTGACAGGCTTTTTTTATGCCTGTTACTTTCTTTGCCCGCCAAACAACACAAACACTGCCCAATAAAAAAGCCCTGCCTTATCAACAGAGCTTTTTCAAGATTCTTTCCAGAGCATTCACCCTGTCTTATGTCACCCTGTCTTATGTCACCCTGTCTTATGTCACCCTTTACCCATAGGGAATCATTTATCCACCAGGGCATCCTGGTCAGTTCTCGGGTTAATCTCTGACACCACCGGCGTATGACCCGGCATCGGCACAAACACCTCTTCAGGGCCAGTAATAATCGGCGGACGCTGTCGCAGACGGAAGATGAAGAAGATCGCCAGCGCCAACATAATCAGCGCCAATGAGACAAACAGACCATTCGGGGCAAGCTTCATGGCCACTGAAGAACCCAACGGCCCGATAGTCGCACCCAGACTGTAAGCCAGCAGCATCCCCTGTGTCGCTGCCACCATATCCTCCGGTGGCATATGGTCACAACCATGACTAATAGCCAAGGGGTACAACGTAAATATCACGCCACCCAACAGGAAGAGCCATACCCACATCAAGGCATTGAACAGTGACAATATCAGGAATACTGATACGGCCACCCCCAGGAAGCTGATCGCAATCAACACCTTGCGACGGTCCATCCGGTCAGAGAGACGCCCGACCGGGTATTGCAGCAACATCCCACCCAGAATCGTGATAGCAACTAGGTTACCGGTCGTTTTATCATCCACACCCTGATCAGCAAAATGCAGTGGCAGCAGGCCATACAACGAACCAATCGCCAAACCACTAGCCATACACCCCAACAGGCCAGAAGGCGTTAGCTGATAAAGCTTGAGAATATTCAGCGCTGATGGCGGATGAATGGGTGGCGCTGGCAAACGGGTCAGCGACGGCGGCATACTGGACGCCGCCAACAGGGCCAATATCACCAGGAATGGCGCGTAGCCTTCTACCCCAAACAGCCCAAGGAACATTTGACCTGCCGCACTCGCCCCGTAATAGGAAATCATATACAGCGCCAGCAACGTGCCCCGATTGGACGGTTCACTGCCAGATAGCAGCCACGATTCAACCACCAGGAAGATCCCGGCCACAGCAATCCCTGACAATAACCGTAATACCTGCCAAAGAACCAGATCAGTGATCAACCCCTGTATACCTACGACGGTTCCCAGCAACGCCATAAAGGCGGCAAAGGCTCGAATATGGCCAATGGCACTAATCAGGCGTTCCGTTCGGAAAGCCCCCAGAAACAGACCAAAGTGATACAACGCAGCCGCCAGACCAATTTCGAAACTGCCGCTCCCCTCCAGGTTCAGGCGCAACGGGACCAGCGACATCAAATAGCCATTTGCCGCAGAAAAAATGGTCAACCCCACCAGCGGCGCCACGAAGGAACGAAACCCGCCAAACATAAAACACCCTCAAACTGGAAGTGAGCAGAAAATGGCGCAATCTACCATGCAGAAAGCCCCTGCACGCATCAGCATATACCGCGATCAGGCACTGCAGACCGCAGGCTTCCAGATGGAAAATCTACGACTCCTCAGCCACGCCCTTTCGACCGTCCGGCATCAGCAAGGCTTCGACAGGCATACAATCCGGTAGTTTAATGCCAAATACTGAAGCCAGCATATCTAAATAATTGATCTTCTCTACCTTACGATATGAGCAGCTCTGAGCCTGTATATGGGTCAACGTGTCGGTATTCAGCAACAGACGCCCCGCTCCAGCCGAGCGATACACAATGGTTCTATTACGATACGCCGACAACGGGGAAGCCTGAGTCCACGCGATTCGCAAGAGAAACTGCCGGAAAGGACGAGCCCTCAGATTAAAGCGATATTGAGGCATCCAACTGTCGCCGCCCGACCGCCTGAGCAAATACCAGTCATCACCAACCTTTCGCAGGGAAAACTCGCCCACCGATTCAACCTGAACACGACCATCCGCCAGCGGCATGGGGTTATCAAAGACATCGCCATGTCCGACATCCAGCAGCCAGGGTGGATCCCCCTCAACCAACAAAATCAGGTGCTCATACTCAGGCCCAAATCCTCTCTCACCATGCCAGAGCGAGGCCGATAAATAATGCAGTTTGAAACCCAGCGTGCGTAACAGCCACGCAAACAAACGATTCAACTCATAGCAATATCCACCCCGACGCCTGAGAACCACCTTTTTATGGATAGCTGCTATATCCATGGATACGGGGATATCCAGTCGAAGATCGATTGTCTCATAGGGAACATGATTCAAATGCGCGACATGTAATACCAATCGCATTTACTAAGTCCTCAGCCTGACACCAACTATTCTTAGGCATCATCAATGCATTTTCTTTAGAACGATGTCTCGCCGACCACAGCTACCCAAAGATTTTGACGATATT
>MUIA01000262.1 GCA_002084115.1 Oceanospirillales bacterium LUC14_002_19_P2
TATTGGGGAAGGGTGCATTGAGCCGTTGTAGGTCGAGTCGTACTTCTCACTTCCATCCCTGAAAAACAGTCACTTCAGCCGATTATCAGATTCCTAAACATGCTGTCAATGCGTAAGTCCTATGTTTCTCTATGTATGTGCGTATTCTGCTGTTGTTCATATCCGCCACCATTTTGCCTAACACCACTTGCCATACCTTTGACCTGCATAAAAAGCCTGAAATGATTTAAAAATCAGGACATCAATCCATCCCCCATCCTGAACCTGATATTGATTCATATACCAGGACATGGTTCCAAACACACGTGACAATCACGCGGACAACTAACACATAGCCATCCCCTGAAACCGTTGCTACAATACCGCCGCCTTCAAAACCTGTACGAATGAACCAGACAGGCCCACTGATGACCAAGTCTTCCCAGTCTCTGAGTTACAAAGACGCCGGCGTGGATATTGATGCCGGCAATGCTCTGGTAGAACGTATTAAACATGTGGCGAAACGCACCCATCGCCCGGAAGTGATGGGCGGACTCGGCGGGTTCGGCGCCCTCTGCGAAATCCCGGCCGGCTACCAACAGCCGGTGCTGGTCTCCGGCACCGACGGTGTCGGCACCAAACTCCGCCTCGCTATGGATCTTGGCAAGCATGACACCATCGGCATTGACCTGGTCGCCATGTGCGTCAACGACCTGATTGTCTGTGGCGCAGAGCCCCTCTTTTTCCTCGATTATTATGCGACTGGCCACCTGAATGTGGATATCGCTGCCAGCGTTGTTGCCGGTATTGGCAAGGGCTGCGAACAGGCCGGCTGTGCGTTAGTCGGTGGTGAAACAGCTGAAATGCCCGGTATGTACGAGGGTGAAGATTACGATCTGGCCGGCTTCTGCACCGGCGTTGTGGAGAAATCCGGCATTATTGATGGTTCTGCCGTGCGCCCGGGGGATGCCTTGATCGCACTGGCTTCCAGCGGCCCTCATTCCAATGGCTACTCCCTGATCCGCAAGATCATTGAAGTCAGCCAGGCAGACCTGACCGCTGAAGTCGATGGTCGCCCACTGGCCGACGCCCTGCTAGAACCCACCCGGATCTACGTCAAGCCTCTGCTGAACCTGATCAAGACCCATCCGGTCAATGCCCTCAGCCATATCACCGGCGGCGGCCTGCTGGAAAATATCCCCCGGGTGCTGCCTAAGGGAACCAAAGCCGTTATCAATACTCAAAGCTGGCAACGACCTGCAGTATTTGAGTGGCTTCGTGAGCAGGGCAATGTCGATGAGCGGGAAATGTACCGCACCTTCAACTGTGGCGCCGGCATGATTATCGCCGTTCCCGAAGAAGCCAAACAGGATGTCATCACCTTCCTCTTGGAACAGGGTGAGACCGCCTGGGAAATCGGCACTATCGCCAACTGCGAATCTGGCGACGAACAAGTCGAACTGGCCGGTTTATAAGGAATCAGGGCCGGCCACACGCCGGCCTTCTGGTTAAGTAGACACCTCATTTTATCCACGTGCAGGATTCATGACCCGTAACGCATTATCCGTCGTTGTCCTTGTCTCCGGCAATGGCAGCAACCTGCAGACCCTGATCGACCAGCAGACAGACCTGGGGATTCGCATCAGCGCTGTTGTCAGTAATCGTGACGATGCCTATGGCTTGATCCGGGCCAGAGAAGCCGGTATCCCCGCCATTACCCTGGACCATAAACAATACGCCGACCGGGAAGCCTATGATGCCGCACTGATACAGCAGATTGATCAGCACAACCCGAAACTGGTCGTGCTCGCAGGCTTCATGCGTATTCTGACGCCGGCCTTTACCCGCCATTACCATGGCCGTATGCTCAACATCCATCCTTCCCTGCTGCCCAAATACAAAGGTTTGCATACCCACCGCCGGGCACTGGAAGCTGGCGATACCGAGCACGGTGTCACCGTTCACTTTGTCACAGAAGAGCTGGATGGCGGCTCACCGGTTATTCAGGCGAGAGTACGAATCACAGATATCGATACCGAAGACACCCTGCAACAGCGTGTGCATGCCCAGGAATACCGGATTTACCCTCAGGCGGTCGCCTGGTTTGCCGAGGGACGCCTGAAGCTGGTCAACAATCAGGCCTTCCTCGATGATGCAGCATTACCACCCACTGGGTATGATTACCCTGTTGAAGAAACAGCGGATCTGTCATGAAACACCTGTTACTGGCCAGCCTGTTCGCGATCCTTCCCATCACTGGCATAGCCGCGACTCAGGCACCCCAGACATTTGAAGTCAGTTATTCCGCCACCATGGGTAACGTCCCCGTGGATGGCACAGCGGAACGCAAACTGGTCAAACAGCCCGATGGCACATGGCAACTAACCTTTAATGCCGAGATGCTGTTCTACAGTTTTTCTGAACAAAGCCGGTTCAAACTGGATGAGAACAATCGCATCCAGCCGATCAGTTACCAACTGAGCAAAGGTGCACTGGGCAAGAACCGACAGGCGTCGGTTAACTTCGACTGGAAACGCAAGCAGGCCGACAGCCGGGAAGATAATGATCAGTGGGCACTGGCCATTCAACCCGGCGATCTGGATAAAATCAGCTACCAGCTACAGCTGCAGGAAGACATGCGCCAGGGACGCAAGGACCTTCACTACCTGGTTGTCAATGAAGATGAGCGGGATGATTATCAGTTTCTGATCGAGAAAGAAGAAATACTGCAAACACTACTCGGTGAAATCAACACAGTTCGCCTCAAAATGCAGCGCAATAACAACAAGCGGCAAACATGGATCTGGCTGGCTAAAGACTGGAACTATATGCTGGTTAAATTGCGACAGGTTGAAAAAAACAAAGATTATGTGATCAATCTGAAAAGCGCCTCCATTGATGGCAAAACACTCCAGCCCACAATTGCAAGAAAAAACGCATCTGGCACCTGATATAGCCAGCTAAATTGGATTAGTTCAGATTTGATCTGACAATTCATCCTTCAGAAAAGGAGAGGGTTACCGATTCAGATAGAGGGTGCAATCACTTAAATCTGAATCATCAAAAAGGTAACCCTCATGATTC
>MUIA01000460.1 GCA_002084115.1 Oceanospirillales bacterium LUC14_002_19_P2
GCATATCGTAGACTGTTGCTGTGATGCTTGGAATAAATTGTGTGGAGAGGCTGGACGGTTGTTCAGCTTATGCTCTCGCCAGTGGGCTGTTATACAGTAGTTAGAAAAGACGATTGGTATTACTTATTGCTCTCAATAAAGCATGCAAGTTGAGTCCGATACAGCTATTTATCGTCGATCATCTGCTTGTAACGGATACTCCAGTCAGCAGCCCAGGTGAACAGGTCGCTGGCCGGCATGGATTTGCCAATCAGGAAACCCTGGCCGATGGAACACCCGAGTTCTTCCAGCAGGAACCAGTCTTCGGCGGTTTCCACGCCTTCGCCTACCGTTTTCATGCCGAGTTTTTGAGCCATTTGAATATTGGATTCCAGAATGACTTTCCTGGTTGGGTTTTCGTAGGCGCCAGTCACCAGGGATTTGTCGAGTTTTAACTCAGAGCAGGGCATCCGCTCCAGCTGGTGAAGGTTGGAGTAACCGGTACCGAAGTCATCCATGGAAAGGGTGAAGTTTTTGAGCTTCATGCGGGCGATGGTTTCCAGACTATGAGCCAGGTTTTCCATCAGCATGGATTCTGTGATTTCAAGGATCAGCTGGTCGTGACCAATGTTGTAGTGGTCTGTGACTTCGGCCAGTTTTCCGGCCAGTGAGCGATCATCAAGCATGGAGGGCGAGATGTTGATGGATACGGCTATTTTCTTGCCCAGATTAAGCCAGCGGTGCAGGTCTTCAGCAATGACATGGATCTGATGCAAGGTCAGTTTATCAATAACGCCCATTTCTTCCAGAACGGGAATATATTGGTCCGGGTAGATCATGCCGTGGTCAGGATGTACCCAGCGTGACAGGGCTTCAGCCGCAAACCATTCGCCCGTTTCGATCCAGACTTTGGGCTGGTACCAGGTCATGAACTGATTGGTGGTCAGTCCTTCTATGATGTCGTGGCGGGTCAGTGTGTTGCTGTAGGTGTCCGGATGCTTCTTGTGATGAAAGTCAAAGTACCGGTCTACGATCATTTCGGCACAGTCCCGAGAAAACGTCTGTTCGATGTTACCCAAGACATTGAGACCAAGCTGTTCAGCCATATCTTCCAACGTACGAAGGACGGCGAAGTCAATGAAATCGACGATAGCAAACGCTTCTGACAGCTGTTGTTCGCCAAGATGACGGAGCAGTTCAATACCGTCCATGGGGCTCATATCCAGCTGACTGAAGACGATATTGACGGGTTCCGGGTAATTGACAATTTTTTCCAGACAATCCTGTCCGCTGTTGGCGCTCAATACCTGCCGGCAGCCAATATCTTCCAGAACCTTAACCGCCATGGCCCGTTGAAAATCATGTTCCTCAACAAGCATGACTATCAGTTCGGAGGGATCGTTGTTCATCGCTCCCCTCCCAGGAAAGACGGTGGTTCGACAACCACGCGATAGGCGTCCGGCTCACGCAGGGCGACGGGGTCTTCAACCGCATCAATAATGGCGTCGCGTAACTGGTCGGAGGTGACCGGGCGGGTCAGGCAGCTATGGACCTGCAGGACACTGGCCATATCAGGCAAGCCGGGTTTGTCCCGGTGTGTCAATAAAACGGCAGGAATATCACGAATACAGCCGGCTCTTCCTGAGCGAACCTGGTAGAGAAGGTCTGTTGCGTCTGGGCGTATGGCCTGGTCGCACAGCATAAGATGGTAATGGTCCCGGTGAAGCGCATTAATGGCGCCCTGGGCGCTTTCCACGGCCAGTATGCGGGCACAGCGCTCACCCTTGAGTATGCAGACCAGAATCCGCCGCAGTAATTCCCGCTCTGCGACGACAAGAATGCTGAAATCCCTAAGATCCCTCTGGATTGTCATGGCTATCCCTGCTGCCAGTGAACCACGGGGTGGGTGGTTCAGGTTGGATCCTGCAGCCCTTCCATGGGCTACAGATGGCGAAGCGACCGTCCTCTGGCAGCCCCGCCTAAATGGCTATCGGCCATTCAAATCCAGTCTTCAGGCACCGGTTTTCAACCGGGTCCATTCCCGGGTGATGGTGCGCTTGACCTTGTTGGGCAGTGGCTTGAACAGGAAGAGGTTCTGCTCAACTTCTGCAGGTGGGTAGACACCCTTGTTGTCGCGCACTCTGGCTTCCACAAACGGGGTAGCTGCCTTGTTCGGGTTGGCGAAGTAGACATAGTCCGTCACGCCGGCGATGACTTTGGGCTCCATCATGTAATTGATGAAGCGATAAGCGTTTTCCTTGTTGCCGGCATCGGCAGGAATCGCCATGACATCATAGGAAATGGGCGCGCCTTCCTTGGGAATGGAATACGCGACGTTGACCCCGTTCTTGGCATCATGGGCACGCTCGTCAGCCATGAACATGTCACCGGACCAGCCCAGCGCGACACAGATATCGCCATTGGCCAGGTCAGTCAGGTACTTGGATGAGTGGAAGTAGGTGACGTAGGGAGCCACCTTGGCCAGTTTTTCCGCCGCCAGTTTGTAGTCTTTCGGGTTCTGGGAGTTCGGATCCTTGCCCATATATTTCAGCACAGAGGGAAGCACTTCAGTGGGGGCATCCAGGAAGGCTACGCCGCACTTGGAGAGCTTCTTCATATTCTCGGGTTCAAAAACCAGCGCCCAGCTGTCGAGCGGTGCATCTTTGCCCAGGTACTGCTTCACCTTCTCAGGGTTGTAACCGATACCCGTGGTCTGGGCTAGGTAAGGGATGGCGTACTGGTTGCCTGGATCCACGGAATCCAGCAGTTTCATGGTCTGGGGATCCATGTTCTTGTAGTTAGGCAGTTTGGACTTGTCTAACGGGGCGTAGACGCCAGCCTTGATCTGGTGAGCCAGGAAGTCATGGGAAGGAAACACGACATCGTAACCCGTCCGGCCGGAAAGCAGCTTGGCTTCCAGTACTTCGTTGCTGTCATAGACGTCATACACAGCATCGATACCGGCTAAGTTACCCCTGATGGTTGGTTGACCTATACTCCCTGAACCATCCGGCTATCAGGGGATGACTGTTATGAATTTCAGGCTCTTTCAAAATTTCATTGATGCGATTTCGTTATTAACT
>MUIA01000443.1 GCA_002084115.1 Oceanospirillales bacterium LUC14_002_19_P2
CCTTTAACGGGGTAATCAAACGCATTATCTATAAAGCGTGTGGGTACAATGACCTGGATTACCTTTATCTGAAAATAAGACAGGAGGCTCTGAAATGATCCGCCAACCTGGAAAAGGGCCAAAGAAACCGCTCTCCTCACTGTGAAAGGTAACCCGTTCAATGCTGCCTTCCAGTCGTATAACCGGCTGGTGGTCATTCGTGCGGTCGAAGGAGGGGACGGGGTTACCGGTTGCGTGCATAGGAGCTCATGACAGGGTTAACGGCAGTGGTAGCACATGTTAGCAGCAGGCCGACCAGAAAATCAGCAAAAAACGAGGGGGGAACGCTTGAATTCAGGTGGTTCCCTGCCATAGTCTGTCGCCGCCGGACGGAACCATAACCAAGCACCGGCCATGAACCACCGAACTTGAGGAAAACCCATGAACAAGGCGCAACTGATTGAACTGCTGGCCGAGCAGGCTGATTTGTCCAAGGCCCAGGCGGAACGTGCACTCAAGGCCACCCTTGAAAACATCCAGGAAGCTCTGGCCAAAGGTGACGCGATCCAATTGACAGGGTTTGGTACTTTCAGCGTCAATGAGCGCGCCGCCCGCACCGGATGCAACCCGCAAACCGGCCAGCCTATCCAGATTGCTGCGGCCAGAATCCCCGCCTTCAAGGCGGGTAAGACACTCAAGGAAGCGGTTAACCACTAATATCGGTTGTGCCCGAACGACAGGCGTCTTCGGACAGAAGGCGCTGTTTTTGAACCCGTCTTGCATTTCCCTGACATGACTCGGTATCCTGTTCAAAAAAACAACAGGAACTCAGGCAATGGAATACCTGACCGGCACCGTTAAATGGTTCAGTAACGCCAAGGGACTGGGATTCATCAATCCCATCCCTGAATCCCATCAGGAAGACATTTTCATTCATTACAGCGTGATCCAGATGGATGGGTTCAAGACCCTGAAAGCTGGCCAGACCGTGAAATTCCTGATTGAGCGGGGAGATAAAGGGTTTCTTGCCACCTGTGTCATACCGGTTTATGAAACCCGGGACGAGTACCTAATCCTCAGGCGCCAGCAGGGGGAAACGGCTCAGGAAACATAAACATACTTCATCCGGTTGATGTTGAACTTCATCAATCCGTTTTTCCAGTCTGTATTCTGACTTCGCCATTTTCGGGCGTTCCCTCCCTCTGCCCGTGAACCAATACATAACTGCTGGCAGGAGCCACTCAGTCAGCAGCTAAGCCTTCCCCCGTTTGGATCTTTTCCCCCCTGAATCCGATGACAGGAACTTCCCTGGCGCTTCTGTGTCGAAGCACACAACCAAAATCATCCTTCATACGGATTGATTCCATGAATACAGAGAACGGTACACAGGAGGTTACCCGTGGGAGAGGTACATCGGATTCACAGGAACGAAACACATTCAGGGCATTCAGAAAAGGCAGGTCAGACAGTTCGACGCAACCGCTCGAAGACAGGGCGACTGAAAGGTCTGGATGAGATGGGTGTATCAGCCCTTTGTCCATCGATGGAGAAAAATCGGGGGTGGATCGGGCTTCGGGCGTCACGGTTACAACATTTGGTTCTTAAAGCCGTTTTTAATCGTCGAAGAAAAAGCCTGAGCCGGATGACAGTGAGTGAGCTGGAAGACGCATTCCGGTCATCGTCGTCGGATTCAGGTGGCTGCGACAGGTCTGGAAGCGAAGCGGGTTCTGTCCTGAAAGTCTGCGGAATGGGCCTGCTGTGGATGCTGCCCTGGTTGTTTGCACTGTTTTATCTGTGGCTGAGTTGACGTTAGGCGTCGTTATTTGGCCATTTTCAATGAAAGTCATTCTGACCGCATGGACATGATACAACGGCTTCGATTAGAGTTAGCCCCGCAAACCATGCTCATACGTGCAATAACAATAAAGGATTACAATGAAAAATATTGCAGGATCGTTCTGTCTGGGGGCGGCTTTGGCAGTAATGGCTGGATGCAATCCTGTTCCACCGGCAACCGGCATCAGTCACCAGGCGCAGGAAAAAATCCAGGCAACCCAACACTGGCAGACGATAGCCCGCCATCTTGCCGGTAAAATCGCTACCTCTTCCGACCGTTCTGATCAGCCTTTTTATATTGCCAATGAAGGGCGACAAGGCGTCTTCGGACGTGTGTTTGCCGACATGATCACCAGTGAGCTACTGGCATCGGGAGTAAGGGTGTCCGAGCATCCCGATAACGCACTGACCATTAGCTATGATGTTGAGACGGTCAGGCAACCCTCGGATCGTGACGGGCAGTATCCCTGGCTGTTTTCCGCCGCTACTGCCACGTATTACCTCATTGACGGCCTGGCCGGCGATGCTGCAGCGGTCATGGCAGTGGGCGCTGATGTCGCCCGACTGCAACCTTCCCGAACCCGTACCGAATTGGCAATCACCACCCGTGTCACCGATCGTGGTCAGGTGTTGTTTTCTGAGACGGGGGTGTATTACATCACCGAGCATTCGGCGTCTCACTACCTGGGGGGAGACCGTGGCGGGAAAACCTTCCGGGTGACTGATGATAATGAATAAGGAGCGGGAGGGTTTAATCATGTATCGCCGTATTGCAAAACTTGCCGGATCCGCTCTTTTGCTGGCTGTGTTGGCCGGATGCCAGAGTATCAACAGCAAGACGTCTGGATCCAACCTGATCAGTAACAGCCATTTCGCCGCCAGTGAGCTGGTGCGGAAAGCGGGCGGGGCGTTACCACCCGGTGCATCAGTGATCGCTACCAGTTTTGTCAGCATTGACAGTCTGGAATCCTCATCAACCCTCGGTCGCATTGTCGGCGAACAGGTGGCTACGGGCTTGGCCGACGCTGGCTACCGGGTGATAGAGCTGAAAATGCGTGACCGGATATTCATTAATGCTGGCGCCGGTGAATTTATGTTGTCCAGGGAACTGCGTCATATCAGTAACTCAAGTTACGCAGTAACGAATAACCTTAGCTGCTCGAATGATGCCCGCAGAGCGGTCATGTAAATCTTCGCCCTGAGCTGAAAATGATTGACCTTCAGTTTCAGGGAGAGGGTTTCC
>MUIA01000121.1 GCA_002084115.1 Oceanospirillales bacterium LUC14_002_19_P2
GTCGTTTACGGGAGGCGGCAATCCGTTTGTGCCAGATATCGTCGGTTTCCTTCATTGTTTATCTGCCTTGCCTTCCAGCTTGTCCATGATGCGTTGGAACAGCCCCTGAATCTGTGTCATCTGCTGTTCATATCGCTTGATGCCAACATATTTTTCAGGCAACTCTGCCCGTAAATCGTGGAAGCGCGTTGTCATATCATCCAAATCATTGCGCAAACTATGGGAACGCGCTTCCATAGTGGACAAATCAACCTGAAGGCTTTGGCAGCGCGCTTTCGTCGCATTCAAATCAGAAATCTGACTTTCCATAAATTCCCGAAAAATTTTCTTATGCTGGTCATAATCATTAACAAGACGACGGACACTCCACCCGATAGGCCCCCAAAGAACCAGGTTAAAAACCGCCATTGCAGCAATGAACATTTCGCGGACATTCAGGGTCAGACCTTCTTCCATGCCCTATCCTTTTTTGGTCACCTGGCGCGTCAGTAGCGCCTGAATATTCCGGTTTGCCTTCTCTCCGTCAGCACTCCCGCCAAACTCAAAGGCAAAACTTAGGTCAATCTGGCTCAGGAACTTCGTGCCAAAGGTGGCGATAATGCCAATAAGGCCCGGGTCAGGGTCCCCTTTCACAAAAAGACCGATAAGCGATCCCAAACAGCCAAGAAAACCAATAAAGGCCAAGATAATCATCCAGTCAGCCCGTTGGTTACGTCCCCGCTTATTTTGAATAGCGATGTCCCGTTTACGAGCGTCAGAAACATTCTTGTAAGCCATTGCCTGCAGTTTTTGCTGATGGCTGTTTTCAAGATCCCTCAGTTTAATCGCCGCCTCAGAATCACCGTTTTCCGCCATGCGGGTTAGCTTCGACAGCTCAAACTCAACCCTTTCTAATGGCTGATCATCCCGCCCGAAGAGTTCCCTGCTAAGAATCTGCACCGCAGCCGCAGGGACAGCTGCTCCGCCGGTAGCAATCGCCGCAGCGACGGTCGGGGCATATTCCTTAACCTTCTCCCAAACATTCATCAGGCAGTTGCCTCCATGCGCTTGAACAGGTCTGCTGCCCCATGACCAGCGACAGTGTCCACGTAATGCTGATTAACCAGTTCGCAGTCCTTACCGAAACGAACCGATCCGGCGTTATAAGCCGCTGCAACCCCAGCCCAGCCATACTTTTCGAACCAGACATTTCGAAGGGTATCCAGATGCTTGCAGCCATAGTAGATACCCTGCCCCGGATCACTCAGCTGAGGAAAAGCCTCTGTAAAGCCATACTCTCGGGCTACTGCACCCATGACCTGCATACAACCCCAGCTTGCCTGCTGTCCTATCCATTCCGTATTGCGACTCGATAGCCCTCGGATATAACCGAAATCCTTTGGTGCAATTTCATTGTTGCGTTCATGCTTTTCCAATGTCCGGAATGGGGCTTTTTTCCGAAGGTCCCAGAGGTAGCGATAATGAGCTTCCGTGCGCCAGGCCCAGACGCTACCGCTCGACTCCGTCATGATGATGGCGAGTATCAATTGAAGCGGAATATGAAACAGCTTGCTGTAATTCTCGGCATGCTCCTGAATTTTGTCGGCGATCATCGTATATATCTCCTTGCCTGTTGCTGTCGTTCCAGTTGCTGGAAGTGGCGATGGAAGACATCAGGATGCGCCGGCTCTTCCGGTTGCTCCGACTCCTCTTCATCACGAACTTTTACCATTAGGGTGTGCAAATAAGCGTCAGCGATGTTTCCAGACTCAACACCGCGCTTTTTCATTTCGTCTTTGGATTCAACGCGTATTTTTCGGTCTGCACCCTCGCGGTAACCAGGTGCAGTAAATTGCGAAAGCTGACCAGGAATATCCAGAAGAGAACAACGAGGATTAGCAAGATGCGGCCTGCCATGGCTGTACCACATTTCATCACGCCGACGATGGAAGCGTTTTTTATCGATGGCTCCACCGCCAGAGTTGAAATGAATAACCCGCACTTTGAGTTCAGGGCGTTCCCGATAGTAGCGAGATAAATATTCCATCGCGCCACGGCCCACACCATTGGAATCACCAATGATGACCCGAGCCTTGTAGGTTTTTTGCGCTTCAATGGCACGATCAGCCGCATCTAAGGTGATTTCGTCCGGATTGTCCTTAGGAAGCCACTCTTCACCCTCCAGCTGGTTATACCCTTGTCGTACAACAAGAGAATGGCTATCACTGGTCAGACCAAAATCAAGGCCAATGATTGGAGCCTCTTTTTTGCTGTCCTTGTCTTCTTCCCTCGCAATCGCCGCTTCAATATGGTGAGTCTTGTTTACCTGGCTATAGGCACTCCGAGGTTTGATGCCACGAACACGAATACGAAACTCGTCGTGATCTTCATCGCCATCGCAGTCTTCAAGAAGATCCACCCAATAGCTGGGTTTAACAAATCCTCGGAGCTTCAGTGGCTGGATATTGCCGGCAGTATCCCTGTAGGGGATTTCGTATACATGGGTCAGGTCTGATTCTCGGCAATCCAGATGATGAACGGCATAGCGATTCGTCTTTTCCATATCGCTGGCAAACCAACCATCAGGACGAGTTGGGTTACCGGGTGCAATCAATCGAGCACCAGATTCGGACAGTGCACCGCGCAACACCTTACGTATCGAGTCGTCTACGCCGGAAGCCTCATCAATAACGACCATGATGCCGCCGGTGTGGCTGGTTTGTTGCTCTTCGCCGAACAGCGCGGCCAACTGGCCAAACTCGTCATCGGCATCAAGCGCGTGGGCCCCCTGAAGACCTTCCGGCTTATCGGCCCGTGCAGTTCTGGCCACAGTCGTCCAATCTGAGTTTTCAGGATCAACATGGGAAATACGGTCCCGCTGGACCTCCCAACGGTTAGCCAGGTCTGGCCAGCGATCCTTTAAACGTCGATACATCTTGCGAAGCTCATCCCATAACCGGCCGGTCAGCTGGGGAGCTGTTGGGGCAGTACACAGGTTGTAGGAGTACATCACTGTCAGCTTGTGCCACCAGATAGCGACGGCGAGCACTCGCGTTTTACCGACACCATGACCTGCAGGAATGAGGACTTGTCGCTTGGGTCGGTTGGGATCAACGCCGTAAAACTCGTACAGTTCAACGGGAGAGTCCGCCAGATCCAGAAGGATGGCGATTTGATAACGGTGTAAAACAATACGCAGAGCTTCAACGGCGAAGGCTACCGGATCAACCCGCCACCGGATCAATAGCCAGGACAGGTGCGCAGCTGCCTGCTCGCTTTGGGGAAGTGCCGCGATCATCGGCCCAGCACCCACATGCCACCACCAGGCGCGCGCTTCTTCCTCCGTCATCGGGCGACACATAGCATGCTGCTTCGGCGCCCAAGTCATTACCGCACCCCCGTGTCATCAGCAGCAGGCACATCAAACACCGGATCATCGTTCGCCCCAGAATTTTCAAAATTTTTGTGATCAAGGCCCATATGAGTGACAGGGGGGGCACCGGGGGGGGTGGGGGGTGCCTGGCGGTCGCCGGTCGGGCCATCCGTCGCCGGTTCGCTGTGCATCAACAGGGTCTGCTGGGGAGAGAAAAAAGACCCGCCTTCAGGTGTAAAACCGTGCGCACCTGATTCTGTATCAGTTGTGCGGACCTCGTAACCCTCTGATATTAAAGCGCTTTGCCCGTCGCCGCTGCTCACTTGTGGCATAAAGGTGTCACGCGATGCCGTCGGGAGTCGCTTTAATGCTGATTCAAGGGTGCTTTCCCCGCCTTCTTCGCCAGTCTCTTTTGACTGGATCGCGGCGGCCAGCTTCAACACGTCGTCCCCTTTCCCGGCGCTAATCATGTCCTGAACAATCATTGACCCGGTAATGACAGCCGCCTCCCGGTCATCCTCTGGCATCAGGTCGCCATACTTGGACCGTCCAGCATCGGCAAGCCCCTTGGTAATAGCGGATTGCATAATGCGGCGCAGCTGGGAGACACCGCCCTTGGGTCTTCCTGCTCCTGATCTTGCGCCGCCGTGTGATGCCATTGTCGTTTGATTCCTCTTGATAAGCCCTGGGAGGCAACCTTTTACCTCCTGATTTCTGAAGATACGTTTTTGGTGCTCTCATAACAACATAGCAGGCGCATTTAAAGGCCGTTTAAGGGGTTGTTGTGTGGTCCCGTTTTTTTGAGTCTGTCCCGCTATCTGCCCCGCATTAAACCGTCTGCCCGAATAGCGCTCAATTCAGTAAACAACCCTATAGAAACCAGTAAATATAAGGGTTGAGCGATCAGACTGCTGATTATGAATGCCAGCCGGTCCCGCTTGACCCGTTGGTCCCGGTATCGGAGCAACATACGCGCACCATCCGGGAAAATGGTGGCGGATCTGTCTTCTTGTATCTTTTCGTAATAAGTGCCCAAATCGGCGGGACCAGCGGGACAGAGTGGTTTTATTTTTATATATCAATTACTTATGAGATTTTCGGGCGGGTCATTTCAAGGGACCAGCGGTCCCGCTAAACGGTGGAAATGAAAAAAAATGGTGTAGCGGTGTTTACATAGGCGCAATTTGCGCTTATTGTTATTTCAACGGTGCACTAAACGCACCATACCAAAAAAGGCGAATAACAATGACAACAGTTAAAACCGACATTTACCAGGAAGTAACCGACCGCATTATTGAAGTGATGGAAAAAGGCAATCTGCCATGGTCTCGGGAATGGGATGATAAAAACAGCCTCTTTCTGGATCACTACAACGCCAGCACCGGCAATCGTTATCGTGGTATCAACCTTCTGCTTTTGGCATCAGCAGCAGACGATCGCGGGTTTACTGAAAACAAGTGGCTGACCTTCAAACAGGCAAAAGCCCTCGGCGGCAGTGTTCGGAAGGGGGAACGCGGCACCCGCATTGTGTTCTGGAAGTTCTTCGAGCAGGAGCAGGAAGACGCACAGGAAAGCCAGTCAGACGACAGCAAGAAAAACCGCATGGCTTTTGCCAAATGGTTTACCGTCTTCAATGTGCAGCAGTGCGATGGCTTAGACGAAAACGGATTTGTTCCCGCGCAGAACGGTGAAGAATACACCGATATTGACGCCTTTATCCTGGCGACTGGTGCACCTATCCGCCATGGCGGCAACAAAGCCTACTGCAGTCGCGCTACAGGTCACATTCAGATGCCAGAGCGCGAACAGTTCAAAAGCACTGACGCCTATTATGCCACCCTGTTACACGAGCTGACCCATTGGAGCGGTCACCCTCCCCGCCTTAATCGTGAGTTTGGCAAGCGGTTTGGTGATGAGGCATACGCCTTTGAAGAACTGGTGGCCGAGCTTGGCGCCGCTTTCAGTAGCGCCGGTTTCGGTATCCATTACGAACAACAGCACGCCGCCTACCTCAAAAGCTGGCTGACTGTCCTGAAAAACGACAAGCGCGCCATATTCACCGCAGCGAGCAAGGCACAACAGGCCGCCGACTTCCTCGCCAGCTTCAGCCTACAAACACAGCAGGCCGCGTAAGCGGCCCCAGGGAGGGTAAGCCATGATCGGGAAGCACACGCATAAAGGACTGGTTCAGGGCTGTCAGTTTAAAGATAACAAATTGCTATTACTGGTCAGCCAGGTTGATGGCTTGCCAGGACGCTGGATGCCGGCAGATGAATATCGCCGCATACATTCCCAGAAAAAGGCCCAGCATATAAGGCAGCATTACCCATTGATTGCCGATCAGTTACTGGCCGAGTCTCCTTAACGATTCCCAGTGAAAGCCGCCGCCCCTACAATGGGGCGTAGTATTTGGGAGACGTCATGACAACACAGTCCGATAAAAAGACACGCAACAGAACGCCACAAACCACGCTGGCCAAGCAAGCCCGCCGACTGGGGTTATCCCTGAAAGATATACAACGACTGACCGGCGAACCCTATGGCACAGTGAAGAACTGGAGCCAGGGCCGGAGCCGGTGCCCCCGCTCAGCTCTTCGCCTGCTGGCCTGGCACCGCCTGAAGAACTGGGGAAAGTATTAAATTTACATCTTCGCGTCTGGAATAAATCGCCGTTTCTGATGATCAGTACCAACCCGAAAGGATCGCGCTTTTGGACGTGATGGTTAAGGATCTTATTGCATGAAAAGGCAGGTAATTCGTATTCTTACAAACGCCGGTGGGGGGGAAATATGCGGCGAAATACCCCGGGCAGCCTTGCCTTGATACCACCGGGCCGCTCACATCTCAAAAAAAAGCCCCTGATTGGGGCTTTTTACAGTAATACTTTTCAACCGTTTGAACCGTCAGCCTTCTCAAGCCAATTTTGGGATGACTCCAGCAAATCTTCCCATGACTTTGGCGTCTTCCCTATCCCCATAAGTTTGACAAAATGCGTATACACATCCGTCTTGCTACCCTGCTTCCTAAGCGTATTCTCATCATTGAAC
>MUIA01000288.1 GCA_002084115.1 Oceanospirillales bacterium LUC14_002_19_P2
TCAATATCGTCAAAATCTTTGGGTAGCTGTGGTCGGCGAGACATCGTTCTAAAGAAAATGCATTGATGATGCCTAAGAATAGTTGGTGTCAGGCTGAGGACTTAGTAAATGCGATTGGTATAATGACTCAGGATGCAAGCGGGAATGCAAATACGTTCATAGGAAGGTCGCCAGCCAATGTACCTCGTGGTGAATACATTGCCCGGATAGAAAAAGCCGTGACCTGCTCGCGGCGGCAAGCAGGCTATGCCGCAGTGACGTTTATCTGGTCCATCCTGACAGGCCATTACAAGGGATCACGCCTCATTACCCGCCACCTGTTGCGAAGTCAGACACAGCCATTGTTGGCTAAGCGGGGAAGGGGACAACTGGAAGCCATTGCCCGTAGTACCCGGTTATCCGCATTGTTGGATATCCGTCGTATGATCATGACGCCTTGTCGAATCACTGTAGGTATCTGCGCCTTTGACGGTGGTGCGGCCCGTAACACGGTCTGCTATTGGCAGAAGCTGCCAGTAGACAGTCATTCAGTCGGTACAGACTGGACTTTCAGGGGAAAGAGAGCGTGCATAGCACTCAACCCTAAACCCCAACTGAAAAGGGAGAGTGCTCATGCCTGAACAGACTGACAACACCACTACTGTACCGCCATCCTCGCTTGTTCGGAAACTTGCCGGACTGCCCAATCTGACTAATGCCCAGCTCCATCAGCTTTGGCGGGATCTGTATAAGCGCGAACCCCCTAAACTGTCTCGGCCTCACCTGATTCGACTGTTGGCCTGGCGGATACAGGAGCTTGCTTGTGGTGGCCTTGAGCCAGAGGTACGGGATCGACTGAAGCGAAGTATAACTACGTTCCGGGCCCGTGGCCGAATCCCCGGGAAAATTATCAAGCCCAAGGTCGGTGTTTTGTTTGACCGGCTCTGGCGCGGTCGGCGCTATGTGGTCGTGGTACGGGAGAATAGTTTTGAGTGGGAAGGGCGGATCTACCGAAGCCTGACGGCCATAGCCAAGGTGATCACTGGCAACAAGACCATGTCAGGACCCCGTTTCTTTGGACTGGAGGATGCAGGTTATGAACGCAAGCGTTAAAGGCCCGATTCGATGTGCCGTCTATACCCGCAAGTCCACGGAGGAAGGGCTGGATCAGGCTTTCAACAGCCTGGATGCCCAGCGGGAGTCCGGTGAAGCTTATATCCACGCGCATCGCGCCGAGGGCTGGATCCTGGTACCGGATGAATACGATGATGGTGGGTTTTCCGGTGGCAATACCGATCGACCGGCACTCAAGCGACTGTTGTTAGATGTCGAAAAGGGAAAGATTGATATCATCGTCGTTTACAAGGTGGATCGCCTGACACGAAGCCTGGCTGATTTTGCCCAGCTGGTGTCGGTGCTGGACAGGCATCATGTATCCTTTGTCTCGGTCACCCAGCACTTTAATACCCATGACAGCATGGGGAGGCTCACGCTCAATATACTGCTGACCTTTGCCCAGTTTGAGCGGGAAGTGATCGGTGAGCGTATCCGGGACAAGTTTGCACTATCAAAGAAGAAGGGCAAGTTCATGGGGGGACAGCTGCCTACGGGTTATATGGTCAAAGACCGGCAGCTCCTTCCCGACCCCCACTATGCGCCCATCATTCGTGAGATGTTCGAATACTATGTCGAAACCTGTTCCCTGACTGCGGTCGCACAGCGGTTGGGTGAAAAGGGTTACCTGACTCCCAGTCGTACGACACGTACTGGAAAACGGATTGGCGGAAACCCTTTTTCTGCGAAAGTGGTGAGGTACGCTCTGCGTAACCGGATTTACCTTGGAGAGATACCCCATAAAGGGAACTGGTACCCCGGCGAACATCCGCCGCTGATCTCCAGGGAGGTGTGGGACAAGGTGTCGGCGATATGGAAAAGGGATGTTGTTCTCAAGCGGAAACAGAGTCGTGAGAAAACGTCCACCAGCCCGCTGACCGGACGAATCTTCGGCCCTGACGGTGCGGCAATGGTGCCGTCGTCTACTCGCAAGAAAGGGCGGTGCTATCGCTATTTTGTCAGTCATACGGGGCAGAAGCATGGCTATAAAAAGGCCCCTGTTCCCCCTGTGTCCGCAGGGCGGATAGAAGCGATTGTCCTTAAGGGGATGGGGAATCTGCTGAAGGCACCGGAATATGTCGCAGAACTGGAGCGGGTGCTGCGAGAAAAGATGGAAGACAATGTGCCTTCAACGGCCGAACTGACTCGCCTTCTCGGCAATATGGGGGAGATCTGGGAGCATTTGTTTCCATCGGAACAGAAACGGCTGTTTGAGCTGTTGGTTGAGCGTGTGACGGTCACCCTGGAAGAGGTCATTATCCAGTATCGGCTGCATGGGTTGAATTCGGTACTGACGGATATCAGTGAGGCAAAGACAGCGGAGGGCTGGGCATGAATCTCGAAATACAGGACGGCATTCGTGTTTATCATCTTGAGGAACGTGATCTTCTGGAAGTGCGGATTCCCGTGTGTTGGCTGCGGATGATGGGACGAAAAACCCTGGCTGTACCCGGTAGTATGTACCGTGATGCGGCGGAGCCAGCCGTTAGGGAAGCGCTGGTAAGGGCACATAGCTGCCAGAAAAAACTTCTGAAAGGGGAGGCTGGCAGTGTGAAAGCGCTGGCACGGAATGAGCAGACCGATAAAAGTCAGCTGTCCAAAATCCTGCGACTAACCTCACTGGCTCCGGATATACAGAAAGACATCCTGCAGGAGTTCGGTCACTGGCCCTTGACGCTCCAGCACTTGATGCAGCCGTTTCCGCTGGAGTGGCAGGCGCAGCGAAACCATTTCAGGCAAATGATAGAGAAGGGCTGAGGGGGGGGCTGCTCAGACTGTGTGCCCACTGGCAAGTGCAATGTTAAGACTGAATTCGTGTCCGCCATCAGAGAGCGTAAAGAGGCTGTCGCGAAACCAGTATCAACGGGTAATATACACACAGCTGCAGATAGCCCGTAACGACCAATGACAACAAAGCAAAAAATTGACCTCTGCCGAACTCCACAATTCGATTTTT
>MUIA01000186.1 GCA_002084115.1 Oceanospirillales bacterium LUC14_002_19_P2
AGTTAATAACGAAATCGCATCAATGAAATTTTGAAAGAGCCTGGAATTCATAACAGTCATCCCCTGATAGCCGGATGGTTCAGGGAGTATAGGTCAACCAACCATCAGGGGTAACTTAGCCTAATGGGAGAGTCCCTTCATGGTAACCCGCACGGCCTTCGTTTGTGGATCCTGTTCAAGTTCACTGTAAATAATGGCATAACGGTCTTTGACAGGCCAGGGAAGATCATTGATGGTGTAGTTGTACACTTGAGTTGGTGAATCGCTGTGAATCCGTTTTAGTGAAAGGCAGCTGTATAACCAGTCTGGCCCTGCTTTGGTATCTTTTAATAATGCTACGAGTGCCGTCAGTGTACTGTCTACTGTGGTGACTGCTTTGAATGCCTTAAGGGGGGAGTTTTCAATATCTTTCGTATAAACAGAGCCTTCTTGTTCCTTGGCCAGTTCCCATGCGACGAGTGATGGCGAAATGCTGAGAAATTGGCACAGAAACAGAATGTTAATCGACGCTTTCATTGCTATTTTTCATTCTTCTTATCAGAACCAACGTATGGATACGACTGTCCAATTGTATACATTGGATAGGTATTTTTTGGTTAGCTTAATGGACAATAAGGTTATTGAACAGAACCTGTACGTAGAGCAGGTATAGCTAAACCAAACTTGTACAGCACCATCTGTAAGAGTTTTCTAGAATAATTAGGCGGTTGAATATATAACCATCATCGATAAGGGCTGGTTTCGCGTTGCCGCAGGAGCCAGATGTAGACTCACTGACCCGGGGTAAGAAACATTATGTACCAAACAGAAGACGTCCTTACGCCAGAATTTCTCCAGCAGGACTCAGATGCATTGAAAGCGATGATATCCGGTTGTTATGGACTGGATGAATCCGAGTGGCTTTCACATCTGATGGCACTGGCTGAGCCGTCTTCAGAGGAAATGTCCGCAGTATCCGCCCGTGCAGCCCGCTTGATCGAGCAGGTACGGAGTCGAGATGACGCCATACTGATGATTGATGCACTGTTGCTTCAGTACAGCCTTGATACCCGTGAGGGTATTTTGCTGATGTGTCTGGCAGAGGCCCTGATGCGCGTACCGGATGCTCAGACTGCCGATGCCCTGATTCGCGATAAACTGAGTGTGGCAGATTGGGAGCAGTACCTGCGAAAGAGTGAGTCCCTACTGGTCAATGCCTCAACCTGGGGGCTTATGTTGACCGGTAAGGTTGTGACGATGGATGCCTCTGTGGATGGATCACCTGCTGGCGTCATCAATCGCCTGGTTAACCGCCTGGGTGAACCTGTCATCCGGAAAGCCATGCATCAGGCCATGAAAATCATGGGCAAGCATTTTGTATTGGGGCGTACCATTCAGGAAGCTTTGAAGCATGCCCGGGAGTATCAGGAAAAAGGCTATAATTATTCCTTTGATATGCTGGGTGAAGCCGCACTAACCGCCAACGATGCCCGTCTTTATTATGATGCCTATGCCAAGGCAATAGAAACCATCAGTAACAGCCAGAATAGCGATGACAATGTGCCTGCACCGACGATCTCCATCAAGCTTTCGGCGTTACATCCCCGCTATGAAGTGTCCCAGGAAAAGCGGGTAATGACCGAGCTTTTTGATGCGTTGCTGGCATTGCTTCAGAAAGCCCGTGCGAGCAACGTTGGGATAACCATAGATGCTGAAGAAGCGGATCGTCTGGAATTATCACTGAATTTGTTTGAAAAACTGTATCGTCATCCGTCTCTGGCAGGATGGAATCAGTTTGGTCTGGTTGTGCAGGCATACTCCAAACGGGCACTACCGGTACTATGTTGGCTGGCGGCATTGGCCCGTGAAGTAGGTGACTGTATTCCTGTCCGGTTGGTGAAAGGGGCTTACTGGGACACTGAAATCAAGCTGGCACAACAGTTGGGGCTATTAATTTACCCGGTGTATACACGTAAGGAAGCGACTGATGCCTCTTACCTTGCCTGTGCGCGTTTTCTTTTAAATGATACCGTTTCAGGATTGCTGTACCCGCAATTTGCTACCCATAATGCCCATACTGTCGCAAGTATTTTAACCATGGCCACTCACCGGCAGTTTGAGTTTCAGCGCCTCCATGGTATGGGGGATGCACTGTACAACACCCTGATGGAGCAGGAATCGGTGACTGTCAGGATTTATGCGCCTGTTGGTAGTCATCAAAACCTTTTGCCTTACCTGGTCAGGCGTTTGCTGGAAAATGGTGCCAATACGTCGTTTGTACATCGTTTGGTAGATGCCAAAACGCCTGTTGCGGATCTGGTCAAGCATCCCGTCACTGTGTTACGTGGTCATGCGTCATTAGCTAATGAGCGTATTCCGCTTCCACCGTACATTTTTGGTGAGTCCCGCCTTAATTCCGCAGGCATCAACATTAACATTGAGTCCCAGTGGCAGCCCTTTCAGGCAGGCGTCACCGACTATTTACAGACAGTGTATTCGGCGAGCCCCATCATCAATGGTCAACGGGTCATGAGTGGCCATTGCCATGCGGTACATTCTCCTTATCAGTTGCAGGAAAAAGTGGGTGAGCTGTATTGGGCGGATACGCAAAATGTCCAACAGGCTATTGAGGTTGCGGCCAGTGCTTTCCCGGTCTGGAGCAATAGACCTGTCGATGAACGGGCAATCTGCCTAGAACGACTGTCGGATTTACTGGAGTCCCATCAACAGGAATTGGTGGCACTATGTCATCGTGAAGCTGGGAAGACCATACAGGACAGTATTGACGAAATTCGTGAGGCAGTTGATTTCTGTCGCTATTATGCACTGCAGGCAAGAGAACATTTTACTGTCAGAACGATGACTGGCCCGACCGGTGAGCTGGATGAACTCTATCTGACGGGCAGAGGTGTGTTTGCCTGCATCAGTCCTTGGAATTTTCCGCTGGCGATATTTTTAGGGCAGATTACCGCAGCCCTGGTGGCTGGTAATACGGTGATCGCCAAACCAGCAGAGCAGACAGGTCTGGTTGCCTGGCGAGCGGTACAGTTAATGCTGGAGGCTGGGGTCCCTGAGGATGTTATACAGTTCCTGCCAGGCGATGGCTACACCGTGGGTGCTGCGCTGGTAGCGGATGAACGGGTCGCGGGCGTGGCTTTCACCGGTTCGACGGATACAGCGAAACAGATTAACCGAACACTGGCTGCCAGAGAGGGGGCGATTCCGACCTTGGTCGCTGAAACGGGTGGCCAGAATGCAATGATCGTAGACTCTACCGCACTACCTGAACAGGTGGTGATTGATGTCGTCCATTCTGCCTTTACCAGTGCCGGACAGCGTTGCTCAGCGCTTCGGGTGTTATACCTGCAACAGGATGTGGCAGACCGAATGATCGACCTGTTGAAAGGGGCAATGGCTGAGTTGGCTGTTGGTAACCCGGTGTTGCATGAAACGGATATTGGTCCGGTTATCGATGCTGAAGCGCGTGACCAACTACAGGCGCATGTTAACAATATGAAGGCATCGGCGGTCTTGCTGGCTGAAACACAACTGGCTGCGGATTGTCACAACGGCTGTTTTCTGGCTCCGGTGGCTTTTGAAATACAGTCGATCAAGGAGCTTGAAAAAGAGCATTTTGGTCCGGTGCTTCATGTTATCCGCTATGCTGCGAGCGAACTGGATCGGGTGATTGATGAGATTAATGAAACAGGCTTTGGGCTGACGTTGGGTATTCATACGCGCAATGAGGCGACAGCGGCTTATATTGATCGTCGTGTCAGGGCGGGTAATGTTTATATTAATCGCAATCAGATAGGCGCTGTTGTCGGTGTGCAACCATTTGGCGGGCAGGGGTTGTCTGGGACAGGACCTAAAGCAGGTGGTCCCCATTATCTGCTTCGATTTGCGACGGAACGTACCCGTTCAATTAATACTACGGCAGTTGGTGGGAATGCCACCCTTTTGTCATTGGGGGCCGGCGGCTAAAAATTGGAGTCTTCAATGCTGTAAAAAAGGGGTAAGCCGTCTGTTCAGACGCCGTTACCCCTGCGTTTCCAGCAAGTTTTTCTGAATGGCTGGTTTTCTCAGTTTCCAGATTTGTGAATCCACGATGTAATGATGGAAATTGATGGTTGCGTATATCAGCAGGGCCAGAGGCAGACCGGTACTCAGCGTTGTTGCAGCAACAATAGCTTCCAGGTTGAAATACACTACCGTGGAGAGTGTGAAGCAGGCACCCAGGTAGATCAGAAGCCGACCCGGTTGGCTCAGGAAAGAAATCGCATGGTGATCTTTTTCAATGCCAGCCGCATAACGTTTGCGGTTAAATAACCAGACAAATCCAATGTATTGTGCGTTATGCCAGATATTAATGGTGAGCCAACTGCAGTTAATATCATTAATCACGACGTAAGAAACTGTATAAATAAAAAAGTGGGTCAGCACATAGCAGAAGTAAAAGGGCGTTATTTCTTTCCTCAGCAATGCTCGTGTGCCGTTAATCGTCCAGTAAATAATGGCACTAAAACAGATGGCCAGTAATGCTAGACGGATGCTTTCTGGCAAGATAACTGTCCATATGGGGATGCTCAGGAAGTGGCTGTGTCCTGCGCTGATCATGTAAACAAATGTGGTAAGAGGCACCAGGTAAAATGCAACACGTTGACCAGAATGCGTTGCGAATACTTTGCACTGGCCTTTCATTCCGTAGGATTTTGCTACGCCTTCGCTCTGGCGGGAATAGTGGTACCACTGCCAATAGAGGTAAACACTGCCGATCAGTGCGGCGTTCGTGAATGAATAGATCAGGCAAACAACTGTAATGATCATCAAAGGTAAAGGAACTAAAAAAAACCAGTGCTCTCTGGCGCTTTTTTTGTCGAAGCCTATTCGTGTAAACGTTGAAATGACATGGTGGTAACCAAGAATCCACAGATCAGCAATTAATATCCATTCAAACCAGTCAGGTATTAGATACGCGCATAAGCCAGAGATAATGGCAATGAATGGAATACAGTAAATAAACAAATAATCGCCGCTGATAGCGGGAAACAACTGCTGCTGTGAATAGCTCGGCGCTGTGTGCATGGTGTTTTTGTAGAATCATCCATTATTCATATTCGAAATATAGCATAGAGGATGTATTGGCATTAGCAGGCGATGTTAGATTGGTTGGTTTGATGACTGTGTAATAACATCGATCTGAATATGGCGGATCGCCTTGCGTTGCCAAGTGTAGGCAATGTGTATTGTGCCGTTATTGTCTTCTATTACCGTGGGATAGGAAAATTCGCCATCACCATCCTCCAGCGTCATGATGGGTTGCCAGTGTCTGCCATCATGACTGAGTGCAAGAGACAGAGGTGTGCGCCCGGCAACCACAGGATTGTATACCAGTAGATGGCGACCATTACGCAATGTGACAGCATCAATGGCTGAATTGGGATTGGGAAGCTGGGTGGCTGCCAGAGGTGACCAGCTAAGGCCGTGATCGAGAGACCAGGTTTCGGCAATGACACCAGAATGTGTTCTGCATAATGCCTGTAAGTGACCTTCAGGATGCGTGAGAAGTGTGGGTTGGACGGCGCCCAGCATTTGCGGGTCTTCAACAGATACCTGATGGTGATGGCTACCATCGTTTATCTCAAAATGGACTTTCCAGCCGTGGTGTTCAGTGCTGGATGGATAAAGGGTGTGACTGTTGGGCAGTTTTATAGGTTTGTTCCTGATGGGGCCGAGATAACCTTGAAGATTGGGCTGGGGTGTTGACCAGGCTTTACCATCAGTGGACACGGAATGGAATCCCCGCCACGTGCGTGGTGAGCTTCCTACTTTGTAGTGAAGGTGTAAGTCACTGCCATCGTTGAAGAGTACAGGATTCCAATGTGCTTCCTCTCTGTTGCCTGGCGTCGTTGGCGTTAAGAGGGCTGGCGTATGCCACTGACCATTTTCAAAGTGTGCTCCCCATATACGAACGTCTGACGGCCCTTCCTGACTGCCGCCGAACCAAGCAGCCATTAATGATCCAGATCCAGGTTTAACCTCTGCGAGTGTGGCAGCATGACAGGTTTGGGTAGGGAGTGATTCCGGCGATATAACAAACGCTTTACTGATCATGTTGAATTGTATGTCAGCAGTCTCAGTCATCATGTCGGCCTGCAGATAGGTAATTAACCACAAACTATGCGACATCAACGTGTGACTAATGATGGATGGCGATTTCATCGCAAAAACGAATATCAAGATTGTTTAATAACTCAAGTTACGCACAAGACTGAAAATACGGCATTATTGCCGGTATGAAACACGATCTGATTGAGCTGTACTCTGACTACCTTCTGTCCTCTTTTGGCAAAACAACCGCAACCGG
>MUIA01000157.1 GCA_002084115.1 Oceanospirillales bacterium LUC14_002_19_P2
CACCAGTCGCTTGATTACAGAACCCCTCAGGCAATTCACTTTGCATGAGGAACAATCAACCAACTACCAGGACTTAACTTAAATTTGTGGATTTACTGTCTTGATAGTGGGGTCCACCATACTACAGACAGTAGTTCTCCCGCTTTGTTGTAACCTATTCAGCTTTCTGGCATTGGTTGATAATTGTTAAGATTCAGTGCTACTTCCTGTGCTATTTGTACGAATTTTATTTTAGTAAGATTAATTTTTAATGTTCAACAAAAGTCTGATTTAATTATCGCTTCAATAAAAAGGCGCCTTCTGTTTTGGTTTTGTTGTTTCAATATTTTTTATTAATACAGTGGGGGCTCGATTTGTATTAATGGTGTTCAGGGTCATATTTTATTATCGATCACACAGATGGCCTGCGCCATTAGTCAGTGATTTAATGAAAGAATAAATGATTGGGAGGTCTAATTAGCATTAGCCTCCCGTAGATTTTATCTCTGAGTTACATCACCCGCATGCCCGGTTCGGCGCCATCGTGGGGCTCAAGGATCCACAGATCTGCGCCACCAGGACCCGCAGCCAGCACCATGCCTTCGCTCATGCCAAACTTCATTTTGCGAGGCTTCAGATTGGCTACCATGACAGTGTGTTTGCCAATCAGGGCTTCCGGGCTGTAGGCCGCCTTGATACCGGCGAAAACATTGCGGGTTTCACCGCCGATATCGAGGGTGAGCTGGATCAGCTTGTCAGCACCTTCCACGTGTTCTGCATTAATGATTTTGGCAATACGCAGATCCACCTTGGCAAAATCACCGAATTCGATCTGCTCGCTGATGGGTTCTTCTTTCAGCCATTTGCCTAGGGTGTCTTCGACAGTGTCCTCTGCGGGTGTTTCGGTTTTGGTGTCGGCCATTTTTAAAGCCTCCTTACTGGCGTCAATCATCCCGTTGACCCGGTCACTTTCCACACGGGTCATCAACGGCTTGAATTTATTGATCTTATGGTTCAGCAGCAGGGTCTGGCTATCGTCCCAGCTCAGTTCGCCGCACTGCAGGAAGGCTTCAGCATTTTCAGCCATCGCGGGGAGTACGGGCTTGAGGTAAATCAGCAGCAGGCGGAACAGGTTAATGCCGGCGGTGCAGATGTCGTGCAGTTCCTGATCCTTGCCTTCTTCCTTAGCGATCACCCAGGGCTTGACCTCATCAATCCAAGCATTGGCCTGGTCGGCCAGCGTCATGACTTCACGCATGGCCTTGCCGAATTCCCGGTTTTCATAGTGCTCGGCGATGGTTTCGCTGCCCGCCATGAAGGCTTTGGTCAGTTCAGGGGCTGCGTCGTTGGCGGACAGCATGCCGTCAAAGCGCTTGTGGATGAAGCCGGCGTTACGGCTGGCGATATTAACGACCTTGCCGACCAAGTCACTGTTCACCCGTTGGACAAAGTCTTCCAGGTTCAGGTCCAGATCATCAATCCGGCTGGAGAGTTTGGCGGCGTAGTAGTAACGCAGGTATTCCGGGTTCAGGTGATCCAGATACGTCCGCGCCGTGATGAAGGTACCGCGAGACTTGGACATCTTCTCGCCATTCACCGTCAGGTAGCCGTGCACGATGACCTTGGTCGGGGTGCGGTAGTTGGCACCGGTCAGCATGGCGGGCCAGAACAGGCAGTGGAAATTGACGATGTCCTTACCGATAAAGTGGTGCACTTCACAATCGCTGTCGGCTTTCCAGTATTCGTCGAAATCCAGGTCATCCCGGTGGTTGCACAGGTTCTGGAAGCTGGCCATGTAGCCGATGGGGGCATCCAGCCAGACGTAGAAGTATTTTCCGGGCGCGTCAGGAATTTCGAACCCGAAGTAGGGGGCGTCGCGGGAGATGTCCCAGTCCTGCAGGCCAGCGTCGAGCCATTCTGCGAGCTTGTTGGCAATTTCGGGCTGGATGGTGCCACTGCGGGTCCAGTCTTTCAGGAAATCCTGGAAGTCAGTCAGCTTGAAGAAAAAGTGCTCGGATTCCTTGTCAATCGGCTTGGCGCCGGAAATCGTGGAAAAGGCATTTTTCAATTCAGCTGGCGTGTAGGTGGCACCGCATTTTTCGCAGTTGTCGCCGTACTGGTCTGGTGTTCCGCACTTGGGGCACTCGCCCTTGATGTAGCGATCTGCCAGGAACATCTTTTTTTCCGGGTCATAAGCCTGGATGATAGTGCGGGTGGCGATATGGCCTTTGTCGCGCAGTGCCTTGTAGATGGACTCGGACAACACTCGGTTCTCTTCGGAATGGGTACTGTAGTAATTGTCGAACTCAATGTGGAATTCACCAAAATCCCGGATACGTTCCTTGTTGATCAGTGCAACGGATTCTTCCGGTGTCATGCCCTGTTTTTCGGCATGCAGGCTGATGGCGGTGCCGTGGGCATCATCGGCGCAGACGTAGGTGCAGGTATGGCCACGCTGCTTCTGGAAACGCGCCCAGATATCGGTCTGAATGTATTCCACCAGATGACCCATGTGCAGTGGACCGTTAGCGTAGGGGAGGGCACTGGTGACGAGGATTTTGCGTTGTTTGCATTGATCAGACATGAGGAATCAGACTTGCTCCGGTCTACAGTGGGCGCATAAGGCGCAAAGCCGCCATTATATGCTGCAGTCAGCAGACACGGAAACCGTTGTTAGCCGTAAGGCCGGTTTCCAGGTGACATCAGATGTTCTTTAAATGTTTTTTGGGTCAGTTGGTTGCATGCACGTTGCAATGGTAATGGCTAAAGGAGGATACGTATCTTCGTGCTTTATGAGGCAAAGTCTGACCATCGATCCAATCTGAATTGACTAGCCGGTTATTTTCAGTCTGGAGAAATAACCGGCTGGTAGGCATGGTCCCTTGGGAGCTATCCTGCGAATGCTTGGTAGTCAGCAAGCAATGAACTCAGGGGCTAAGTTACCCCTTGTGGTTGGTAGCACCAATGTCCAATGATTTTCTCGAACATGCGTGCAGTCGTCAGCCTATGACGCTCTGTTAGAGCGCGCCGCCAAGCGAGGTAATGAGTCATA
>MUIA01000115.1 GCA_002084115.1 Oceanospirillales bacterium LUC14_002_19_P2
AACAGGAACTTGCCAAGGCAGCGTAAAAAAGTGTCCGGAAAACTCTTGCCAGATCATTCGAGGCGTTCAAAAAAATCAGGTCATGATGATCAGCAAAGAACTGGTTGATTCCCTGTCAGAACTGGTGGGTTGTCCACAGGATCATTTCACGCTTGAACATATCCCTTCCACCTTCATCGTTGATGGTGCAGAGGATGCCGGTTATCCCTTTGTTGAAATGCTCTGGTTTGCCCGAGAACCCGAGGTACAGGATAAAGTGGCCTCCTGCCTGACACAGATGATTCGCCGGGTGACCGATGACAACACCGATATCGCTGTCGTTTTCCACAAGCTGGTTGAACAGGATTATTACGAAAACGGTGAGCATTTCTGAATACAGAGAGATCCATAAATGCTCACCGGGTATCACTCTCAAACAGATAAGCTACCCGTGATATCCAGTGTTTCCAGCGCCTTCTCCCAAGCGCTGGTATCACCAATATTGGCAGCCACCCACTCGGGGTTGTAGTAGGTATCCAGATAGCGCTCTCCGGCATCACAGAGCAGGGTAACAATGGAACCCTGTTCACCCCGTTCCTGCATCCCACTAGCAATGCTGAGTGCGCCAAACAGGTTGGTACCTGTACTTGCACCAACCTTACGGCCAATATTCTTTTCCAGCCAGTAGATCGTTGCAATCGCCGCCGCATCTGGAATGGTGAGCATGGTATCCACCACTTCCGGAACAAACGACGGCTCAACTCTTGAACGACCAATGCCTTCTATGCGGGATGATTTATCCAGTGTCAGTGCGCAATCCCCCGTCTTGAAATAGTCATGAAATACCGAGTGATTCGGATCTACGACACACAGTCGTGTATTCAGCTGCCGATAACGGATATAGCGCCCAATCGTAGCCGAGGTGCCGCCAGTCCCTGCACTCATCACCACCCAGGAAGGCTCAGGAAATGCCTCTTTTTCCATCTGACTAAAGATGGAATTAGCGATATTGTTATTACCCCGCCAGTCTGTGGCGCGTTCGGCGTAGGTGAACTGATCCATGTAATAACCGTTCAGTTCAGAGGCTAACTGTTCAGATTCACGGTAAATATCTGCCGGCTTATCCACCAGGTAACACTGTCCACCGTAAAACTCGATCTGCTCAATTTTCTTTTTCGCGGTGGACTTCGGTATCACGGCAATAAAGGGCAAACCAATCAGCCGCGCAAAATACGCTTCGGATATGGCCGTACTGCCAGATGACGCTTCAATGATCGGCATCCCTTTCCGGATTTTCCCGTTACACAACCCATACAGAAACAGGGATCGCGCAAGACGATGCTTCAAGCTACCAGTGGGATGGGTACTCTCATCCTTCAGGTAAATATCAATGTCTGCCAGACTCGGGATATTGAGTTTAATCAGGTGCGTGTCGGCCGAACGCTGAAAGTTCGCTTCAATGGCACGGATAGCCTGGTTGACCCATTCACGATTACTGACCATAAATCATCACTCTCCACTCATGCGATAACAGACATTTCTGTTACTCATACTATCGTCCGGACGGGGGAAAAATATTGCAAAGTCGGCTGGTGATTTCAGTCAGTATGGAAAATAATTTCAAACCATCCATTTTTATTAGCATTATTTTTCATGGATAAAACTGACCGTAAAATACTTACACTCTTACAAAGAGATGCCACCCTGCCGCTGACAGAGATCGCTGAGCAGGTCAATCTATCCCCGACCCCATGCTGGAAACGTATCAAACGCCTGGAAAGCGATGGCATCCTGACTATAGTGGGGTCCACTATAGACCCGACGGGTCGCGTTGCTTGACCCCGCCAAGGTGAATCTCGGCGTTTCCGTTTTTGTACACATAAAAAACCAGCGGCCATAACAGCAGCTGGCTAAGCGACTTTTCACAGACAGTAGCCTCGTTCCCAGAAGTGGCCGAACTCTATCGTATGAGTGGGGAGTGGGATTACCTGTTACGGGTCGTTGTCAGTGATATTCAGGCATTCGACGTGTTCTACAAGAAGCTGATCGATTCCGTCGATGGCTTGAGCAATGTCACTTCCAGCTTTGCCATGGAACAGATCAAATACACCACGGCATTGCCACTGTGAAGTACAGAATCAGGTATCCGTTGCGGTAAAGCGGATGGATTCAGAGAGAGGGCCTAGCAGGTAACCCAGTAACGTCCGTTTGCCGGCCAGAATATTCAGTTCCACGGTCATCCCCGGGATCAACTGGCTGTTTTCATCGAATCCCGAGTTTTCGGTTTCAATCATGGCCTTGTAGTAATGCTGGGCTGTGACTTCATGTTTGTAAGTGTCTGCACTCACTTCCAGCACCTTGCCTTTCAGAGAGCCGTAGGTGGTGTAATCGTACGCAGAAACCCGCACATTGACGTCCTGCCCCGGCCATACCTTGGCCCGGTCATGGGGCGCCACCATGGCCTCGACCATCAACGGCACCCCATCCGGTACGATCTCTGCCAGCACGGTACCCGGTGACACCACCTCGCCAATCGTATTCACATGCAGTGTATGAAGCGTACCGGTAACCGGTGGAGTCACATTTTCCCGTACTTCACGCTCCCGGGAAGAGCGGATCTGTTCCTGAATCTGGGCGATTTCAAGCCGGGTCTTGTTATAGTCGTGCTGGGCTTCTTCCCGGAAGTCAGTAATCAGCTTACTTTTCTTCAGGCGCAGCTCTGACAATTTCGCCTCAATGACCGGAAACTGTTTCATTGACTGGTTGATCCGCGTTTCGATCTTGAGCAGCACCATCTTCTTTTCGAGCTGATTCTGCACGGAACCGGCGCCCTGCCGCAGCAGGGTTGACAAAATATCCAGCTGCTTCTGCGCTACGGCCCGCTCATTGTTCATATCCTTGATAACCTGATCCAACTCAGACAACAGTGCGGGCTAAGTTACCCCTGATGGTTGGTTGACCTATACTCCCTGAACCATCCGGCTATCAGGGGATGACTGTTATGAATTCCAGGCTCTTTCAAAATTTCATTGATGCGATTTCGTTATTAAC
>MUIA01000184.1 GCA_002084115.1 Oceanospirillales bacterium LUC14_002_19_P2
TTGGAAACCCTCTCCCTGAAACTGAAGGTCAATCATTTTCAGCTCAGGGCGAAGATTTACATGACCGCTCTGCGGGCAACATTCGAGCAGCTAAGGTTATTCGTTACTGCGTAACTTGAGTTATTATCTCAGCAAGGCAGGCGCCCGTGTGTGCCTGGTCGAAGCCGGTAAATTCTGGCAGGCCGACACCTGGCCCGACAATGAACTGGAAGCCAATGCCAACCTGATGTGGAATGGCGGTATGGATTCCACCCAGGATGCCGGCATGGTGTTACTGCGGGGCAAGGTTGTCGGTGGCGGAACAATCATCAACAACTGCCTGCTGGATCGGTTTGACGATATTGCCCTCGACGATTTCCGCCACAAGTCCGGTGTCGACTTTTATCAGCGCGATACCATGGATTGCCACTACAGCGCTATCGAACAGCAACTTTCCCTGGAAACCATTCAGGAATCCGACTGGAACGGCAACGCCAAACTTTACGCTGAAGGTTTTGACAAGCTGGGTCTGAAACGCGCCCCACTCCGCCGAAGCCAGCATAACTGTCAAAATGATCGCAACGATTGCATCGTCTGCCTGGGCGGCTGCCCCAGGGAATCCAAGCAAAGCATGGCGGTATCCTTTATTCCCAAGGCCCTGAAAGAAGGACTGACACTGGTTGACCAGTTTCAGGTGCATCAGGTAGTACACGGTAAAAGTCATGTTGCCGTACACGGCCAACGAGAAAATCACCGCCAGACACTCTATGCGCGTAAATGTATTGTCGCAGCAGGCGCACTTGGTTCTACCGGCCTTCTTCTACGCTCCGGCTACGGTGATCAACTGCCCGCACTGGGACAGGGTTTTCACTGCCATCCACAGTTCATGTCTATCGCCCTGATGGATGAGATTGTCGATTCCCATAAAGGTGCATTCCAATCCCTCAAATCAGACGATCCCCGTTTCCGCGCACAAGGTTTTAAGCTGGAAAATGTCTTTGCCGGCCCCGTAGCGATTTCCTTGCTCAAGGCGGGTTTCGGAGAACAGCATCAGAACTTCATGCAGCAGTACCATCGTATGGCCTGTATCGAAGTAGCTGTACGCGATGAAGTGCCGGGCACCCTCCGTCATAACCGGAATGGCCGACTGGTGATCGACAAGACACTGGATGATGTGGACAAACAGCGTTCCGAAGCCGGCCTGCAGCAAATCCGGGATATTTTTGCAGCCGTTGGCGCCCGGGAAGTCATGGAATCCCCCTTGGTGATCGCCCTTCACCTGATGGGTGGTTGCAGTATCGGTCAGCACGCAGCGAACTCGGTGGTGAATGAACAGTTTCAGGTTCACGGGTTTGAGAACCTGATGATCGCGGATGGCGCCATCTACCCCATGGCGCCGGGCATCAACCCGTCACTGACCATCATGGCCCAGAGCCATCGCGCCGCGGAATGTATCCTTAATGATTTTGGTGAGCACTCCATTACACAGGAAGCCGCGCAATCGATTGCCGCCCCCCGACTGCAGGAGGTTGTATGACGTACGCCACATCCCGAGTTCTGAACCAACGCCAGCTCATCGCCGTTGAACGCATTGGCGACATCCTGCTGCCTCGCAATGGTGATTTCCCGGCATTCTCAGAAACAGGTTGCCTGTCCCATATCGATACCGTACTCGCTCCTTCACATCCACAGGATATCAAGGACCTGAAGATGGTACTTTCGCTGCTGAGCACTCTTCCCATACCACTGCTTAAAGGATTCCTGACCCTGCTGGGTTATGGCGAGCGACTTCCGAAAGTTCTGGGCAGCCAGCTCAAACTGCTGGAATTCGGATTACGGGGCATTGTTTTCAGTCTTTATTATTCCGGTAAAGGCAGCGTCTACAAACCTGATAGCGGCGTCTATCCCGTGATGGATTACCAGGTTCATTGCGCGCCGGACGCCTGACCCATCGATTCAACGATGACCAAATAAACAGCGATATCAAAGAACAGGGAATATCATAAACCAGGCCGTAGCTATCAACGTCAACGACGCTATCACAGAAAGCCCGCTCTACAAACTGCAGGAAACCTCTGAAGAGCAGGTCAGCGCGCTGTTTGCCGCCTGTCGCAGCGCCCATCAGGATCTACGCAAATACACAGTGAACGAACGCTGCCATGAAGTGCACAAGGTGCTTGATTATGTCTTACAGAACCGTGATCGCATTGCCGCACGCATTTGTGAAGAAACCGGTAAAACTCTGACAGACGCAGTCGTTTCCGAGATTCTCGGCGTATTGGACAACCTGGAATGGAATATTGATAACGCGCCGAAAATCCTGAAGGATCAAACAGTTCACACCCCCATCACACTGATGGGCAAGAAATCCCGCGTTTACCATGAAAGCCTTGGCACGGTACTGGTGATTGCCCCCTGGAACTATCCGTTCCACATTGCCATGACGTTCATGATAAGTGCGTTCATCGCCGGAACAGCGTAGTTTTCAAACCGTCGGAACTGACCCCAATGCAAGGGCTGCTGGAAGAGATTCTTGAGGCATCTCCTCTCATCAGAAACAGCGTCAAAATAGTTTATGGCACAGGTATCACCGCACAACGTCTCGTAGCTGCACGCCCTGACAAAATATTCTTCACCGGTTCCTGCGCAACAGGCCGTAAGTTATTGAAACAGGCTCCCGACATGCTGATTCCCGTTGATGTAGAACTGGGCGGCAAGGATCAGATGATTGTCTTTGAAGACGTTAACCTCAAGCGCACCACGGCCGGCGCGGTCTGGGGTGCATTGACCAATGCCGGCCAGTCCTGCACTTCCGTGGAAAGGCTCTATGTGCATGACAGCATATATGACGAATTTGTCACTGAACTCAAAGCCCAGTTCGATGCACTGGTCGTGAATGCCGGTGACAAAGGCGATGCTGACATTGGAGGCTGTCGCGAAACCAGTATCAACGGGTAATATACACACAGCTGCAGATAGCCCGTAACGACCAATGACAACAAAGCAAAAAATTGACCTCTGCCGAACTCCACAATTCGATTTTTTCT
>MUIA01000183.1 GCA_002084115.1 Oceanospirillales bacterium LUC14_002_19_P2
GTTGCCGACATGTCTGATCCTTCAGAAGTTTTGATCTATACAAATCAATCGTCTTCTAAAGGCTATTTCTGTTGCAATCCCTCACTTTTCATCCGCCAACCTGTAAAAGCACCCTAAAAAATAACGGCGCTTCTCAATGGCCGATATGCGACAAGGGACGCTGTTTACCTGTTTTACCCAGGAACAGCGGGTGAGATACCGCATTCCAAGCATAGAAAGGCTGTCACTGCCTGATGAGAATAATTTGCACTAAGGACGACCTCTTGTAGGGCAGAGGTTGTTATCTTAACGTGTAAGTTGAAAGGTGCGGTTGCAATTGATGCAGTCTGAGCAGCTGCAGAGGGTCAATGCCTTCTGCCGGAATAGCACGTCAGGCGGTGGCTGGCGAGGTGTGGGGATGGGTAACATCCATACGGCCCACTTCCTGATCAATGAAGAATAGGCCTTTTCCCTCCATGCCGATCATTTCCACTTTATCCAGAATCGATTTGAACAGTTTTTCTTCTTCATGCTGCTCACCCACGTACCATTGCAGGAAGTTGAATGTGGAGTAATCCTGCTCAGTGAAGGCGGTATGAGCCAGTTCATTAATCTTGCGGGTGACGAGGCACTCATGCTCATAAGTATTGCGGAAGACGTCAGCAATGTTCTCAAACGCTACCGGCGGTGCACTGATTGCGCCGACCTGGGCCATGGCACCGGTTTCGTTCACGTAATTGAACAGCCGTTGCATGTAAGTCATTTCTTCGGCGGCGTGGGAACGAAGGAATTTGGCGCTGCCTTCGAACCCGTGGAATTCACACCAGGCGCTCATCTGCAGGTACAGGTTGGACGAGTAGAACTCCAGGTTAATCTGCTCATTCAGGCGGCTGATCATTGTTTCACTGAGCATGGTACGGCCTCTGTTATTTCATGGAGGCCTGATTATAAGAGAAGAACCGTCTGGTAACTTGCCAGATATCAAGGCAACCGATTTCTCAGGCAATTGGCAGTCCCTGCACTAGATTTAAGAATACGTACCGGAAAAAAAGCCCACATCGGACAGGGATGACATGAAACGGATGTCTGCGCTTTTCAAGAAAATAATGCCTGATGCCAAGGCGCTCACTGATCACGAGGATGGTAGGGAAGAGCGTGTGTCAGGAGACCTTGATAACAGGGCCTTTTTGCATCAGGACGAGTTTGTTACGGACAATTTCCTTCAGGATGTGGGTGATAATGATTTGTTCTTCCTCGGTGAAGATTCTCCGGGTCTTAGTGACAAGCGCTATGAAGTGCTTCTTCAGGAGCGGCAACCCCTCTGTCAGCTGGCACGGGAGGATAGGGACGTTGTCGTCTGTGTCTTAACCCCGGTACTGATTGAGAAAGGTTATCGTCCCGTGGTCGCTGAAGGGTGTGTTGCCCAATTGCTGCAGGAGCATAACAGCCTGACGGTGGCTGAACTGGAAACGGTGATTGAACAGTTTGATGATACCGGGCATGAGACGATGGCGCCGGGAGAGCTTTCGATCGAAGAAATGTCAGAGAACGAGGTGGTATTACCTGAGCCTGCTGTGGTGCTATCTGACTCAAGGCATGACAGAACAATCCCGAGCCTGCATCAACGGACATTGGCCATCGTATCGCCTGTCTACCGGTGGCCTCGTGAGATTGATGGAGCCATCGTGTATCAGGCGACCAGAAGCCTTAATCATGGTGAGCGGACGATTACCCTGTTTGACAGTCCGTCGTTGAACCTGCAGCCATGTGCCGCGATGGAGAGTGTCTTGCCGCCCGAGTTGCTCAGCCGGGTGGCGGATAGAATCGGTGATCAGGAATAAAAGAACGGTTTTATGTGCGGTTAATAACGCTACCCATACGCTGTATGGATCGACAGCAATAAAAGAACAATGGAATGAATACCAAAAACAGTCACAGCAAGAAATATTGCATTTTTGGAACCGGTGGATTTGGTCGCGAGGCATTGGTATGCCTCATGGATTCTGTCGGCGCAAGCCCGCGTACCATCGGTGATATAGCGGTTTTTATGGTGGATGACTCAGCTTACGATGAGCCAGAAGTCATGGGGGTTCCGGTGATCAAGCGGTCGGTGTTTTCCCCTGAGCAGTATCAGGTGGTTGTTGCCATCGGTGAGCCAGCAGCCAGAAAACGGGTAGTAGGGCAGTTGCCTCCTGATACCCGGTTCACTACCATCATTCATCCCTCTGCCGTCATTTCTCCCTGGGTCGACTTGGCAGAAGGCTGTATTGTCACTGCCGGCACGGTGTTGACCTGCAATATTACGATTGGGCGGCATGCTCACCTGAACCTGCATACAACGATTGGTCATGACTGCAAGGTGGGTGATTTTTTTACGACGGCGCCAGCGGTTAATATCAGCGGCAATTGCCAGTTTGGGAACGGAGTGTATTTCGGCACCAATGCGTCGGTTCGCCAGGGCGTGTCAATTTGTGACGATGTGACTGTTGGAATGGGAGGCGTAGCCGTTAAAGATATTAAAGAATCAGGGGTATACATCGGCAATCCATTAGTAAGGTTACGTTAGAGTAATCAAACGTATTTGGCGTTAACCAAAGTCATGTCGCTGCAGACATTCAGTCATCAAGCTATTAGCCCTGTCAAAAAACAAGGCTGATTGCTTCTCCCGCCTGCTCACTGGCGCAGCGATTCAAAAGCTGTATTAGGGTTTCCCCATTACTGTCGCATATCCACTCTTCTTTCTCGTCATCAAAATCAAAATGAAACCCACCACTTTTTGCCGCAACCCACAACTGACGCATAACGCCCTGGCGGCTAAGGATGATCTTGCTGTCGTTCTCAAAGGTCAGGGTCAGGATGCCGGCGGTGGTTTCATAATCGATATCCAGGCCGCTTTCTTCAATGGCATCTTCGATGGCAACCATCAGGTCGTCCAACCGGTGGTTGAAGGCATTCTCGCTCATCATGCTGAGGGGACTCCGCTATCAGTCCGGCAGTGTGCCGGTCACAGGAATAATCACTAACCGGTTGCCCGGCAAATTTGCGGGCAAACTTAACCTCTTGTCAGAGCGCTGGCAATGCCTGTCCTCACTGCGGTGTCGCAGGTATACTTCACGGCTAATACTGATCTACATGTACAGGAGTCCTCAATGAAACGCGTAATGGTGCTGGCGATCCTGGGATTCATGCTCTCAGCCTGTGGCCAGAAAGGCCCGCTTTACCTGCCGGAAGCGTCCCAGTCTCTGCAGGCCGGTGCGTCGGTGGAGGACAACGTGACGCTGCGGGGAGAGTAGCCGTTTCATGAGCCCATTTACTGATAAGAACGGCGAACTCTACGCCGAGGGTGTGCCGGTCAGTGCCATCGCCGAGGCGGTGGGTACGCCGGTGTACATCTATTCACGGGCGGAGCTGGAAGCCCGTTACCTCGCCTACGCCCAGGCGCTGGAGGGCATGCTTGGCATGATCTGCTACGCGGTCAAGGCCAATGGCAACCTGGCGGTGCTTAATGTGCTGGCCCGGTTGGGCGCCGGGTTTGATATCGTGTCGATCGGTGAGCTGGAGAAGGTCATCGCCGCCGGTGGCGATCCGGCACGGGTGGTGTTCTCCGGTGTGGGCAAGCGGGCCGATGAGCTGGCCCGGGCGCTGGAAGCCGGTGTGTATTGCTTCAATGTGGAATCCGAACCGGAGCTGGAGCGCCTGCAGGCGGTCGCGGCAGCCGCGGGCAAGGTGGCCCGTATTTCGCTGCGGGTCAATCCGGATGTGGATGCCCAAACCCATCCTTATATCTCCACCGGCCTGAAAGAGAACAAGTTCGGTATTGCTATTGATAGGGCTGAAGCGGTGTATGAAAAGGCCGCTGCCATGCCGAACCTTGAGGTCAGTGGTGTGGACTGTCATATCGGTTCCCAGCTAACCACTATTGCGCCATTCCTGGATGCGCTGGACCTGCTGCTGGGGCTGATTGACCGACTGGCGGAAAAAGGCATCACTATTCGCCATCTGGATCTTGGCGGTGGACTGGGCATTACCTATCAGGATGAAGAGCCGCCGACACCAGACGTTTACCTGGCCGCCGTCCGCGAGCGTCTGGGCGACCGTAATCTTGAGCTGATTCTGGAACCTGGCCGCTCGATAGCGGGCAATGCGGGCATCCTCCTGACCAGGGTTGAAATGCTTAAGCATACCGATCACAAACAGTTTGCCATCGTTGATGCGGCAATGAATGACCTGATCCGGCCTTCGCTCTATGGCGGCTGGCATGATATCCAGCCGGTCAAACCAAATGGCGGTGAAGCACAGTGTTATGACATTGTCGGCCCGGTCTGCGAAAGCACCGATTTCCTTGGCAAAGAGCGCATGCTCAGCCTGGCGGAAGGCGATCTGCTGGCGATCCACTCCGCCGGCGCCTACTGTATGGGAATGACGTCCAATTACAATGTGCGCTGCCGGCCGCCGGAAGTGATGGTCGATGGTGAGGCGTACCACGTGGTGCGTCAGAGGGAAACACTGGAAGCACTGCTGGCGGCGGAGTCTCTGCTGCCCTGAAGGGGACCTTATGCTGTTACGGTTTACAAAGATGCACGGACTGGGCAATGACTTCATGGTGGTCGACATGGTCACCCAGAGTGTGCGTCTGTCCCCTGAACAGATCCGTGACCTGGCCGACCGGCGCTTTGGTATCGGTTTCGACCAGTTGCTGCTGGTGGAGCCGCCCGGCCGGCCGGATATGGATTTTCGCTACCGGATCTTTAATGCCGATGGCAGTGAAGTGGAACAATGTGGCAACGGCGCCCGTTGTTTTGCCCGCTTTGTCCGCGATAAGAAACTGACCGTTAAGGAACTGATCCGGGTCGAGACCGCTAAGGGTAATATTGAGCTCCGGGTTGAGAAGAATGGTGATATTACCGTCAACATGGGCGAGCCGATTCTGGATCCCTGGGATATCCCCTTCAAAACCGACCGGCAATCGATCACCTACAACCTGGAGGTGGATGGACGGGAGCTGGAGATTGCGGCGGTGTCCATGGGCAACCCCCATGCGGTGCTGCAGGTTGAGGATGTGGACAGTGCGCCGGTCGAAAAGCTCGGCCCGGTGATCCATCGGCATATTCGTTTCCCCGAGCGCTGTAATGCGGGCTTCATGGAAATCGTCAATCCTGCCGAGATTCGTCTGCGCGTCTATGAGCGTGGTGTAGGCGAAACGCTGGCCTGTGGTACCGGCGCCTGTGCGGCCGTTGTGGCGGGCCGGTTACGGGGCATGCTGGAAGAAACTGTGACGGTCACATTACCCGGCGGCTCTCTGTCCATTACCTGGAAAGGTGAGGGATATCCGGTCATGATGACGGGGTCGGCTACCCGGGTCTATGAAGGTCAGACGCGCGTATAGGTCGCACACAGCCGTTTTGTACAGATATCTGCACACTGCCGGACAGGGACAATAACAACCACGCCCGGCAGGGTTGTTTGTTGTAACGGCTGACGAGGTCGTTATGCCAATCCCGATTTAATCCGTATACATTCAACGGCCTTGTCGGAACCGGCCGAAGATTTTAAGCAGTCGAAGGTTTCAGGGAAGCGCCGGTTTCGCCAAGGATCTTGATAAATCATTTCTTCTTTCTTCTTTCTTCTTTCTTCTTTCTTCTTTCTTCTTTCTGAATGACCGATTGATCCTGATGCTGTTTTTAATAGCCCGTTTTTTTGGGGTGGTTGTCAGCGATACTCGCCGGGTCGTCAGTGCGTGATGCCAACGCTTTGTTATGCTCACTGCGCAGTTTCTACAACGGAGGTGAAGGTATGGCTCAGGAGATGGATGCCCGGAACAGGGTGAACGGCGACGATACCCGTGAGGTCGTCGTATTGATACAGGAAGTGGCTCGGATATTACTGGATGAACGGAATCAGCTTGGGCTGCGGGTGGAAAAGCATTTCCGCCAGCTGGAGCAGCGTCTGGTTCAGCTGCAACAGTTGACGGTGCCGATAGAGGATCCGCGCAGCCAACCGAGTCTTCGCTTTGATCAGCTGGAAATCCGGCTGGATGAGCAGGCCGAGCGCATCAACCGGTTGGAAAAATTGCTGTTTCGGGTTGAGCAGCGATTTGCCATGCTGGAGCAGCTGCTGACCCAAACCCTGGTGCGTTAAGGCGCTCTGCCCGTTTTCTTTTCTTGCTGCCCCTCCAGTCAGTCCGTTGACATAGCCCATTGTCGTCTGCTGCGGTAACCGCCGGTTAAGCCGCTATTCTGAGGGGTGCTCTCTCTGATTAATACGCAGATACTGGCTCTCCAAGCCTGTTTTCACAGGTTATTCGTTCCCATAGCTGATCCCAGCGTCCTTTTGTCTCTGTCAGTGCCCGCATGCCAAGCACA
>MUIA01000074.1 GCA_002084115.1 Oceanospirillales bacterium LUC14_002_19_P2
AAAATCGAATTGTGGAGTTCGGCAGAGGTCAATTTTTTGCTTTGTTGTCATTGGTCGTTACGGGCTATCTGCAGATGTGTGTATATTACCCGTTGATACTGGTTTCGCGACAGCCTCTAAAGCGTGTGGGTACAATGACCTGGATTACCTTTATCTGAAAATAAGACAGGAGGCTCTGAAATGATCCGCCAACCTGGAAAAGGGCCTGTTTTCATGGCTTCGTCGTCCATCATATTTTCAATCCCCTGTTCACAGCGGAAATGAAACTTTACCCAGTGTCGTTCGTTGTTGCTGTTGATCAGGCTGAAGGTATGGCTGCCAAACCCGTGCATATGTCGGTAGGAGCGGGGTAAACCACGATCGCTGTAATCAATCGTGACTTGGTGGAGGCTTTCCGGCTGATGGGAAAAGAAGTCCCATTTATGGGCATTGCTTCTCATATTGTCCCGTGGATCCCGTTTCACGACATGGTTGAGGTCAGGGAATTTCAAAGGGTCGCGTAGATAGAAAACGGGGGTGTTATTACCTACCAGATCCCAGTTGCTCTCATCGGTATAGTATTTCATGGCAAAGCCGCGAATATCCCTCTCGGCATCAGCCGCACCCCGTTCACCGGCCACAGTCGAGAAACGGATAAATATTGGTGTCTGTTTGCCCACTTCTGAAAAAATGGACGCTTTGGTATATCGGCTAATGTCGTGGGTGACAGTAAAGGTGCCGTAGGCGCCGGAGCCTTTGGCATGCATCCGTCGTTCAGGTATTACTTCGCGGGCGAAGTGGGAGAGCTTTTCCAGATACCACACATCTTCCAGCATCATGGGTCCACGGGGGCCGGCCGTTTTGACATTGTTGTTATCCGCGACCAGTGCGCCTGAAACAAAAGTCAGGTGACGTTTTGACATGCGTAATCCCTCTTGATGAGAAACAGAATGTATCTTCCGGTGGGGTGTTTTCGTGGTAAGTCGAGGCAAATCAACGGATTGGCAAATATAGCTCAAGTTGAAAGTTATGAGATTTCAGGTGGGGTTTGCTTATTGGAAGGGTTTATAAGTTCGGTTGGTCGATAGATAAGCTTGAGGAAGGATGGTGGTATCGTAGCGACACGTGACGTTTTATTAGCTGGTTTGTGAATCCGTAATGTTCTAGATTAATCGCTATTTTAGGAAGACGTTACCGGTTGTGTGTGACGACTTCCTGTCGCATGGCTGCTTTTCGGATAGTTTGCATGGCTTCACCTTCTGATCTGATTCCCGGGTTGACAGAACCTGTGCCGCTCCAAAATCTTGTGATTCAAAAAGGGCCTCTTGCATCAATCCATTTGGATGTGCTGCGCCTTGATTTGGTTCATCCATTGGTCAGTGGTAACAAGTGGTACAAGCTCAAATATAATCTGGACGACTGCCTCAAACATGGGGTTCGGACGGTCGTCAGCTTTGGTGGCGCTTGGTCAAACCACCTGCATGCATTAGCGGCTGCTTGTCAGGTCGTTGGTGTTGAAGTTGTTGGTGTTATCCGTGGTCACAAACCTGATGTGCTCTCGCCGTCGTTGAAAGATATGCAGGCAATGGGGATGCGTCTGCACTTTGTGACACGTGAGGCTTATCGGCGGCGCTATGATGCTGAGTTCCATAGTGAGCTGATCGATGCCCTGGGTTGTGATCCTGCCGTAACCCGTATTATTCCGGAAGGTGGCAGTAATGCTTCAGCGATGCTGGGGTGTGCAGAAATCCTGTCTCTGCATGGTATTCAACCAGACGATTACGATTGCATTGCGGCGGCCTGTGGAACAGGGGCCACTCTGGCAGGATTGATCTTTGGTGCAGAAGGGAAGGGGCGCTTTCTAGGTGTGCCGGTTTTGAAAGGAGGCGATTTTCTTGTTCAGGATATTCGCAAGCGGTTGATGGATTTCGGTTGTGATTATCAAAACTGGCAACTCAGGACGGAGTTTCATTGCGGCGGCTATGCTCGCCAGACTGATGAACTGCAGCAGTTTATACGTCGATTTTCTGAAGAAACCGGTGTGCCTCTGGATCGGGTTTATACCGGCAAGCTCTTTTTTGCGTTGGAACGGTTAGTTGAAAGCGGCGATATTCTGCCTGGAAGTCGCATTCTGGCGATTCATACCGGTGGTTTGCAGGGGAATCGTTCACTGACTGAGTCGTAAGCGAGCCTGTTCTTCCCAATCATCCGGTACCAGGAAGAAGCGGGAGGCTTCACAGTACTGATCATTCTTAACAGTGAATCCGGCCAGCATAACAGGGCCCCGGTGTTGCTTGAGTAATGTCACTGCATTTGTGCGTAGCCAGTCGATGGTACAAATATTGGCAAGGTCGACCTTTGACGTTTGGTCATCCAGCGAAGGTGTAATCCACTGACGCTTGTTTAAGTAGCTAACAGCGCTGATCTGCTTGCTTTTGGCATAGTGGCCCAGTTCGCTGGTCGTTAGCCAGTCGCCACGTAGATGGTTGTCAGATAGCAGGTGGGGTGCCGTTATTGAGTCCTCAAAGGGATAAAACAGGCGACCCTGTAAGAGGATTTTGCTGATAATGTCAGTGATGCCAAGGGTTTCCAGAGAGTGACGGCCTTCTACTGTTTGGCTTAAAACAGCTTGGTGATTGAGTAACCGGTCAACCTTGTGGTCGAAGCGATCCTCAAGGCCAGGTCCAAACCAGCCGGCAAGTGAATCCGTGCCGGGTAGTCCCAGGTAGAATTTGACCGCCATTTCCCGGTGCACATAGGCTTTTCGAATGCCGCAGTAATAGATCAGGTCAAATTCCCCTACGGTGCGTTTCTCTGACTGAACCTGGCGATTGCAGCTGATAATCCACGTATCCGGTAAATGCCGGAATATGGCCTGCCAGAGTGTCTCGTAATAGATGCCGAGAAGATGATGTCTTTTTTCCTGTAGTTTGCCCAACAGTCCATCAAGGTTGTTCGTCAGGTCATCCATAACTGGTTGCACGGACGGTGGCAACGCAGACGCCAGTAAGGCGGGATGCTGCTGATGATCCAGCAGAACAGGGCATTCCTGCAGCCACCGGATCGCTGCCTGTAGCGTTTCCGTAGAAAAATTGACGCTCATACCTCAGTCTTCCCCAGAAACCCTGTGACGGTCAGTGCCGTGGACGTTTATAATGGACAGTAACATCTATTTCTCATAACCAATGGTTTTCATGGAACAGTTCAAGAACATTGGGATTATCGGTCGTCTGGGCAGTGTCCAGGTTGTAGAGGCACTCAAGCGACTGAAACAGTTTCTGTTGTCCCGTCAGCTGCACGTTATTCTGGAAGAGCCATTAGCGCAACTGTTACCCGGCCACGGGCTGCAGGTCTGCAACCGAAAAATGATGGGGGAAATCTGCGATCTGGTGATCGTGGTGGGCGGCGATGGCAGTATGCTGGGTGCGGCCCGGGCGCTGGCGCGGCACTATGTGCCGGTGTTGGGGGTAAACCGTGGCAGCCTGGGATTTCTGACTGATATCCAGCCCGATAACCTGGAAGAGCAGGTCGGCGAGGTACTGGAAGGCAAATATATCGTCGAGAGCCGCTTCCTGCTGGAAATGACCATCAAGCGGGAAGGTGAGGTCATTGGCCGCGCTGGCGCCCTGAACGAAGTGGTACTCCATCCGGGTAAGGCGACCCGGATGATTGAGTTTGAACTCTTTATCGAAGGGCAGTTCGTCTACAGCCAGCGGTCTGATGGGCTGATTGTGGCCACACCGACCGGTTCCACGGCCTATGCGCTGTCAGGCGGTGGCCCGATCATGCATCCCCGTTTGGATGCCCTGGTGCTGGTGCCGATGTTCCCCCATACCCTCAGCAGTCGTCCGATTGTCATTGACGGTAACAGCGAGCTGAAAATCGTCATCGGCCGCAATAACCCGACCTACCCGCAGCTCAGTTGCGATGGTCAGGTGCATATCACGGCAGCGCCGGGTGATACCGTCACTGTCCATAAAAAGCCGTACAAACTGCGACTTATCCATCCCCTCAATCATAACTACTACGAAGTGTGCCGCACCAAGCTTGGGTGGGGTAATCGTCTGGATAACTGAGCGCTGCGCGCTGTCCAAGTTGTTCAGGCACTGATTTCCTGGATTGGAGTACGTCATGGAATATGCAGACAGTGTGTGCCATCAGGGCTATGACCTGATTGGCGATGTCCACGGCTGCAACAACACCCTGTGTCGGCTGCTGGCCGAGCTGGGTTACAGACAGGTGGATGGCATCTGGCGCCATCCGGACCGGCAGGCGGTGTTTGTCGGCGATGTCGACCGGGGGCCCCGGATCCGGGAAGCCCTGCGGACGGTGCGGGATATGGTGGAAGCCGGCGCTGCACAGTTGGTCATGGGTAACCATGAATACAATCTGCTGGCGTTTTTAACGCCCGGTGCCAAGGATTCCGGGCTGGAATACCTGCGTTCCCATACGGAGCGTAATTGCCGGTTGGTCAGGGAAACCCTGGAGCAGTTTGCCGGCCATGCCGATGAGTTGGCTGATCATGTCCAGTGGCTGCTTTCCCTGCCATTGTTTTTGGAATTTCGTCGATTCCGTGTGGTGCATGCTTGCTGGGATCCCCGCCTGATCGGTGAGTTCTGCCGTCGCTACCAGCGTAATACCATCGACAGTGATTTCCTGCAGGAATCCGCGGTCTATGGCAGCTTTGCTAATCGGACGGTGGATCACCTGCTAAGGGGCATTGATCTGCCCTTGCCGGATGGGATGACCATGACCAGCAAGGACGGTCTCGTGCGCCGTTTTTTCCGGGCCGCTTTCTGGCAACAATACCCGGATACCTTGAACGATGTGGTTTTCCAACCGGATCAGCTGCCGCCGGAGCTGGCGGGTCGCAAGCTGACGCCGGATGATCTGGAGCGTATACCCTACTATGATCCGGACCAGCCCCCGCTGTTCTTTGGCCACTACTGGCGTTCCGGCACACCGGCGCTGATCCGGCCCAATATTGCCTGTCTGGACTACAGCGCCGTCAAATATGGCAAGCTGGTTGCTTACCGGATGAGTAATGAGCGCTGGCTCAAACACAGCCATTTTGTCTGGGTGGATGTAGACCCGGATGAACCATTCACGGCATCGGCTGCTTTTTAATGATGCGATACTTTTTCGTGATGCGATAAATCGGCGAGACAATCATGCAACGTGTACTTGAACTGTCTATGGAGATAGACCTGTTACCTTTTTCCGCTTTTCTCTGGCGGGAGGGGATTGCCCACCGGATCACCGAGGAGGGTGGACGCCAGGTGTTGTGGCTGGAGAACCCGGCCAGTGCGGCACAGGTAGAGCAATTTTACGCTGACTGGCAGGCGGGTCTGCTCCAGCTTGGTGAGGTGAAAATCCAGTGGTGGAAGCGCCATGCCCTGATGAGCGGCCCGCTGGCGGACTGGAAGCGAATGCCGGGGACACTGTTGTTTCTGGTTGCGTGTTTGGTGGTGGCCTTCATCACCCGCCTGGGCAATGATTATCAGACGGTTGCCTGGTTCTCATTTCTTAATTTTGACATTGCCGGCGAATACATCCGCTTCGTGCCCTTGTCTTACAGTTTGTCCCATGGGGAGTATTGGCGTTTGCTGACGCCCATTTTCCTGCATTTTGGCATTCTGCATCTGGCGTTCAACATGCTCTGGTTGCTGGAATTCGGGCGTCGTCTTGAGTTGTATCATGGCAGTCTGTTTATTGCGTTGCTCATTATTGTGACGGGGCTGGTTTCCAATATTGCCCAGTACCAGTTTGGTGGCAGTGTGGCGCTGTTCGGCGGGTTCTCTGGCGTTATTTATGGACTGATGGGCTTCCTGTGGATTCGGGAAAAAGAACAGCCGGGTCTCTACGGTGTACCTTCCGGGATTTACATGTTTATGTTGATCTGGCTGGTGATTGGCTTTACCGGTGTGCTGGGAGCGATCGGGTTTGGTCAGATGGCCAATACGGCGCATGCCGGCGGCTTGTTAAGTGGTGCAGCCTGTGGCTGGTTGTATAACCGTTTTCGGGGCGAAAAACAAAACGTTGTAAAAGATGCCTGAACGCCACAGCGATGCTGTGACAGGGGGAATAATGGAATTTGATCAGTTAATCAAAACAATGACGCCTGAAACCGTGGCGAACCTGCGTCGTGCAGTGGAACTGGGAAAGTGGCCAGACGGTCGCAAGCTGACGCCTGAACAGCGTGAATCCAGCTTACAGGCAGTGATTGCCTGGGAACGCCACCATCTGCCCGAGAGTGAGCGTACCGGTTACATGGCCCAGGCCTGTAGTTCGCATAAAAATGCAACGTCGTCCGAAGAACGCAAGGACAATGAAACCATTCTGCGGTTCAGGGATGCCTGAACCCGGGAGAGGGAGTGTAAGTTGACAGAACAGGTAATAACCGGCGCCAAAGTCCTTTCGGGGGCGCTCAGGAAAATGCGTGGTGAGCTGGTGGATGGTGTGGTGCACTACCAGCTTCCGGTGGGTGAGGATTTATTGCCACTCAATACTTTGATAGGTGAAAAGCTCTCAATCCACTATGCAGGCGCTATTAATTGCGTCCATTGTGGCCGGAAGACCAAAAAAAGTTTTAACCAGGGATTCTGCTATCCCTGTTTCCGCAAGCTGGCCGCCTGTGACAGCTGTATCATGAGTCCCGAGAAGTGCCACTATGATGCGGGCACCTGTCGTGAGCCGGAATGGGGTGAGCGTAACTGCATGACCGATCATGTGGTCTATCTGGCGAATTCATCCGGCATCAAGGTTGGGATTACCCGTCTGAATCAGGTACCGGTGCGCTGGATTGATCAGGGTGCTGTTGAAGCACTGCCGATTTTCCGGGTTGCTACCCGTCGATTGTCCGGTCTGGTGGAAGACCTGTTCCGCTCAGCCGTGAAAGATCGTACGAACTGGCGTGCGATGGTGAAGGGACAGGTACCCGAGCTGGACATTGTCGCTGAGCGAGACGCCTTGTTTGATCGCTTTGATGATGATATCGCTGCATTGCAGCAGGAGTACGGGGTCCAGGCTGTACAGCCCGTGCTGGATGCAGAGAGTTACCGCTTCAGTTACCCTGTTCAGCAATATCCGGTCAAAGTGACGTCCTTTAACCTGGACAAAACCCCGTTGGTCGAAGGGGTGCTGCAGGGTATCAAGGGACAATACCTCTTACTGGATACCGGTGTGATCAATATCCGGAAATTTACCGCTTACCAGGTGGACGTTTCCGTGGCCAATTGAGACCAGAAGTCTCACGTTTCACAGGGAATGATTGATCTCAGGAACAAGCCGTCTGCTGGCCTGTCTGACAGAGAGAGGCCATGACACAAGGAGCATACGATGAAAGACGCACAACCCGGCGCGATCTATCTCAAGGATTACCAGGAACCCGATTACTGGATCGAAAAAACCGATCTGTCGTTTGATCTGGGCGAAAACGAAACCCGGGTTACGGCCCGTCTGCAGTTCCGCTTGAATCAGGATCGGCACAACAGCCAGCTGCCACCACTGGTGCTGCATGGCAATGCCGATATGAAGCTGGATCAGGTGAAAGTCGATGGTGTCGAACTGACGCCGGAAAAGTACACGTTGACGCCGGAAACACTGACCCTGCCCATAAGCAGTGACCGTTTTGAAACGGAGATTGTCTCGGTACTGGCTCCGCAGGACAACACGTCGATGGAAGGGCTTTACAAGTCTGGCGGCATGTATTGCACCCAGTGTGAAGCGGAAGGATTTCGTCGTATCACCTGGTATCTGGACCGGCCCGATGTGATGTCACTGTTCACGACCCGGATCACTGCGGATAAAGCAAAATATCCTGTGCTCTTGTCCAATGGTAACTGCATTGAACAGGGTGAAACGGAAGATGGTCGCCACTGGAAAGTGTGGGAAGATCCCTTTAAAAAGCCGGCGTATCTCTTTGCGCTGGTGGCTGGCAATCTCGTGTCAGTGGAGGATACCTTCACGACCCAAAGTGGACGTGATGTCACGCTTCAGATTTTTACGGAGTCGCACAATATTACCAAGTGCGACCATGCGATGCGTTCCCTGAAACAATCCATGCGCTGGGATGAAGAAGTCTATGGTCGTGAGTATGACCTAGATATCTTCATGATCGTGGCCGTGGATGATTTCAACATGGGCGCCATGGAAAACAAGGGATTGAATATTTTCAATTCCTCCTGCGTGCTGGCCCGGGCGGATACCGCAACAGACGCCACCTTCCAGCGCATTGAAGCCATTGTTGCCCATGAATATTTCCATAACTGGTCTGGCAACCGGGTGACCTGTCGGGACTGGTTCCAGCTCAGCCTGAAGGAAGGGTTTACGGTATTCCGTGATTCTGAATTCTCCGCAGACATGAATTCTCGTACCGTGAAACGGATTGAGGATGTCAATCATCTGCGTAGCGCACAGTTTGCTGAAGATGCCGGCCCCATTGCACATCCGGTGCGTCCATCGTCATTTATTGAGATTTCCAACTTCTACACGCTGACGGTGTATGAGAAAGGGGCAGAAATTGTCCGGATGATTCATAACCTGGTCGGTAAGGATGGATTCCGGAAAGGGAGCGACCTCTACTTCGAACGGCATGATGGTCAGGCAGTGACCTGCGAGGATTTTGTCCGCGCCATGGAAGATGCCAATGGTGTCGATCTGTCGCAGTTTATGCGTTGGTACACCCAGGCCGGTACACCGGTGCTTGATGTTGCCGACAGCTATGATGCTGACAATAAGCGTTATGTTCTGGAAATCACCCAGAGCTGTCCGCCAACGCCGGGGCAGGAAGAGAAGGAGCCATTCCATATTCCGTTGGGAATAGGCCTGTTATCTCCAGCAGGAGTAAACCTGCCAGTGGGTGATAAGGGTGAAACAACAACGGTGTTGGAAGTGCGTGAAGTCAGCCAGCAGTTTGTTTTCGAGAATATGGCGGAACGACCTTTGCCATCGCTGCTGCGGGGATTCTCTGCACCGGTTCGGCTGAACTACGACTACAGCCGTGAAGATCTGCTGTTCCTGATGCGTCATGATGAAGATGGTTTCAACCGCTGGGACAGCTGTCAGCGGCTGGCGACGGATACCATCCTGGATCTTGTGCGTGATATTCAGGCCGCCAACCCCCTGTCTCTGGATTCACGGTTGATCGAGGCTTGGCGCGAACTGCTGGAAGATGAAACTGTTGATAAGGTCATGGTGGCAGAAATGCTGTCGCTACCGTCTGAGCAGTGGCTGTCTGAACAAATGGCGGTTATTGATGTTTATGCAATCCATGAGGCGCGGGAGTTTGTCCGTGCTGAACTGGCGAAGAGTCTGAGTGAAACGCTTCAGTCGGTCTATCGCGGATTGGCCGTCGAAAAGGCGTATACGCCGGAAGCAGCTGATATCGCCGAACGACAGCTAAAGAATATCTGCCTGAGTTATCTCACAGAGCTGGACTCTCCGGCAATGCTGGCGTTGGCGGAAACACAGTTCAATAATGCCACGAATATGACTGACCAGATGGCGGCGCTGTCCTGTGTCGTTAACGGCGCACACCAATCTGCATCAGAAAAGGCAGACGCATTGCTGTCCGCTTTCCATGATCAGTGGAAGGACGATGCCAATGTGATGGATATGTGGTTGTCTGTGCAGGTTTCCGGGGCGCGGATGGGTTCGCTGGAGCGAGTGAAGCAGTTGATGGAGCATCCGGTCTTTGACTATCGCAACCCGAACAAGCTGCGGTCACTGATTGGTGCTTTCTGTATGCGTAACCTGAAGCGTTTCCATGATCTTTCGGGGGAGGGTTATGCATTCCTGGCGGACAACATTATCCGCCTCGATAAGCAAAATCCGCAGATTGCTGCCCGTATGCTGACACCGCTGACGCGCTGGAGACGTTACGACGAACAGCGTGGTGGGTTGATGAAGGCGGCACTTGAGCGCATTCAGGCCAATGACCTGTCTAAGGATGTCTTTGAGGTTGTCAGTAAATCTCTCGCGTAACCTTTTTGTTACTCGATCATTAAAACTGTTACCCGGCCATTAAAAAGTGTTACCGGGTAACTGTTTCCCTCTCAATAAGCGGAATTGACGAGTGTCTGTCGTCAATTCCGTTTTTTTATTCCTGTCTTAATGGATAGCATGTCGCGATATTTGATCATTTTTCATTTTCTTACCCTATTGACAATGGATTTACAGGCTAAAAAGACACGTTGGTATCAATTTTGCTAAAACCGCCCTGAAGATGGCTGCGGGCTGATGCCAGAGCGTTCGGGAGTTGATTTTCTGAACGCCGCCTGTCATTCTCGTGCCCGCCTGCGGGGGAAATGTCAGCAACCGGTAAGGGGCTGGTCAAGCAAAGTGGGCACAGGCAAAGCCTGACAATAATAAAGGGGCTTTGGGGCGCCCCGTCACAATCCACGGAGTTATCACGATAATGAAGAAGAAGCAGAACACACTGCCGACACCGATACGACTCGCACCGGTCGCCGCCGGATTCACCCTGGCCAGTATCCTTGCGGTAGCACCTGTTCACGCTCTCGAGTTTGAGCTGATGGATGGTGAAGTGACCGGCGCGTTGGATACCACGATCTCCTACGGGGCGTTGTGGCGCGTACAGGGTCAGGATCGCAATAATGACGACATCAATGGTAACGACGGTAACCGTAACTTTGATACCGGACTGGTATCGCAGGTTTACAAGATTACTTCTGACCTTTCCCTGGAATATGAAAACTACGGCGCCTTTGTTCGTGGTACCGCCTATTATGATACTGAGTTCTGGGGTAGCAATAACTACGGTAAGGAAAGCTGGCAGGGTTCACAGCCCAGTCAGGCTGGTATGAATGGTACCCGTCCTGATAATCGCTTCCTGGATGATGCCAAGAGTATTTCAGGTAAAAATGCTGAAATTCTGGATGCCTATGTATACGGTAGTTGGGACATAGGTGAGATGCCGCTGGATGTTCGCTTTGGTAAGCAGGTGCTGAGCTGGGGTGAAGGTCTGTTTTATCGTAATGGCATTAATACTACCAACCCGCTTGACGCCGCTAAATTCCGTCTGCCAGGTTCTGAGTTAAAAGAAGCTTTGGTTCCTGTTGAAACGCTGGCCATGAGTTTAGGTCTGACCGATAACCTTTCCATGGAGGCGTTCTATCAGTTTAATTACCGTCGTACTGAAATAGATCCGGTTGGCACCTTCTTCTCTGAGACAGATCTGTTTGCCGAAGGTGGACATACTGCTTACAACGACTTTGCTGGAACTGCACTGGCTGCAGGAATTGATGCCTATGCTGCAAGCGCTGCAGCTATTGGAGGCTTGGCTCCGGCTATTGGTATCACTGGTAACACAGAAGTCTATGCAGATACTGATATCTCAAAAGTTGCCAGTATTGGCGGTGATATTAACCCCAGTGACGATGGGCAGTTTGGTGTCTCGTTTAGATACATTGCTGAAAATTTAAATGATACTGAGTTCGGTTTTTACTTTATCAATTATCATTCAAAAGAGCCGACTATTTATGCTGATTTGAATGATGACTTTGAGGGCGTAGATATTGCTTCTCTGGCTGCTTTGAACCCAGGGTCAGGACCTATTGGTGTTGTTGGTGCTGCAGGATTAGCAACAGTTGAGCTTTTAGGTAATGTTAATGCGAACCGGCAGTATGCAGAAGACATCCGCGTTTATGGCTTTAGCTTCAATACGACAGTCGGTGATACTTCATTCTCTGGTGAAGTTGCCTACCGTCCCAATATGCCAATAGGTATTGCCACTACGAATGATTTGCTGGGTGATCTTGTTCAGCAAGGTTCAGATCTGGCAGATAATAGTGGTACTGATGGCGACGGCGTTATTACCGTTGCGGGTCAAACCATTGATAGAAATGGGGCAGTAGAAAACTTTGAGCGTGTTGAAAGCTGGAATCTGTCACTTCTGGCGATTCACAACTTTGGTCCAAGCCTGAGCTTTGATTCGCTCTTTGGTGTCGTTGAAGTGGCCTCTGAGCATCTGCGCGGCTCAGACCTGTCTTACACTGCGTTCAATGGTGATGAAAGGATGTTTGCTGGTCGTGGTGACTGTTCTTATTCCGACGAATGCACTGATAACGACCAAATCACTGCGAATGCCTGGGGCTACAGTGCCGTTCTTGCTGGTACCTGGAATGATGTTTACGCCGGTGTAAACCTGAATCCTTACCTGCGCTGGAGCCAGGATATTGATGGTACTTCACACCGTACCGGTAACTTCCTGGAAGGTCGTAACGCCATGACTGTGGGTATGGATGCAGTTTACCTGAATAATCTGGAAGTCGGCGTGCAGTACACTGAGTTCACCGGCAACGGTAGTAACTCTATGCGTGACCGAGACAACATCGGTATCAACGTGAAGTACTCCTTCTAATCCTTGATAAAAAGGTTGCCGGTCGGATCGGATGATCCGGCCGGAGCACACGATAATAAACGACGGATTAACACATGAAGTCAAAACTCCTCCTGACCGGCCTGGCCACCGCGCTGCTGGTGGCCGGCCAGGCGATGGCCAAGGTCACACCAGACCAGGCGGCAGAACTGGGTAAAAGCCTGACGCCTCTGGGTGCGGAAATGGCGGGTAATAAAGCGGGTACCATTCCTGCGTGGAAACCGCTGACGGATGCGGAAATTCCTGCTGGCTACAAGAATCCTGGTCAGCATCAACCCAATCCTTACCCGAATGACAAGCCCTTGTTTACCATCACGGCAGAGAATCTGGATCAGTACCGCGATAATCTGACACCGGGTCAGATCAAGTTGTTTGAAACCTATCCGAAAACGTTCAAGATGCCGATCTACCAGACGCGTCGTAACGCCCGGTATCCTGAGCGGATTTATGAAAATACTAAAAAAGCCGCCACCAATGCCGAGCTGTTAAAAGGCGGCAATGGTTTCAAGGGCGCTTATGACGCGTATCCGTTCCCGATTCCTCAGAGTGGTCTGGAAGCACTCTGGAATCATATTGTCCGTTACCGGGGTGAATATCTGGTGCGTCGCGCCTCGGAAGTTGCGGTTCAGCGTAACGGTAATTACTCCCTGGTGACTTCCCAGCAGGAAGTGTATTTCAACTATAACAATCCGGCGAAATCTGAAGCGGAGCTGGATAATATCCTGTTCTACTACCTGTCTTTTGCCAAGGCACCGGCCCGTCTGGCAGGTGGTGCGGTTCTGGTTCACGAAACGCTGGATCAGGTGGACGAGCCTCGTAAAGCCTGGGGTTACAACGCCGGTCAGCGTCGTGTACGTCGTGCACCCAACCTGGCTTACGATACACCGATTGCTGCCGCCGACGGTCTCCGTACCGCAGATGATACGGATCTCTACAACGGCGCACCGGATCGTTATACCTGGGAGCTGAAGGGAAAGAAAGAGATCTATATCCCATATAACAACTTCAATCTGATCAGTCCTGAGCTGAAGTACGACGATGTACTGATGGAGGGCCACGTCAATCCTGAACACACTCGCTATGAGCTGCATCGTGTCTGGGAAGTGGAGGGTACGCTGAAGAAAGGCAGCCGTCATATCTACTCCAAGCGTGTTCTGTATCTTGATGAAGACAGCTGGGGCGCAGCGGTCGTAGATCAGTATGATGGCCGCGGTGAACTGTGGCGGGTCAGTATTGGTTACCTGATGAACTTCTATGATCTGCCCACTACCTGGACGGCGCTGGACGTGTTTCATGACCTGCAGGCTCGTCGCTACCATGTACAGGGGCTGGGCAACGAGGAGAGCCTGTTTCTCGATTTCGCCCAGGCGATTCCCAACAATAAGTACTTCAAACCTTCCGCGCTGAGGCGCAGGGGACGTCGCTGATTCAGTGGCGCAGCACAAAAAAGCCACTGGAAACAGTCGCTTTTTTCATTCTGTTAATGTGGTTGATGATTGCGGTATATGCTTATTTTTTCCTGTTTTCTGCGTATAATCAGGCGCGTCCATGACTGTCGTTGACTGAGTGCACTGAATAAGAAGAACAGTCTATAAATAATTCAATGATCTGTTTCCGGGGGATGAGTATGCATGGTCTCTTCATCAGAGGACCTTCGGGGGTCCGGGCTTTACCTGGCAGAGCCCTGAAGGGGATAACCGCAGCAGTTGCTCTGGCATCTTCTCTTCACACTGTGTCTGTTCAAGCTAATCCGATCGCTGCCGTGAATAGTGATCACGCTGTGCTGTCTGAGAAGGCTTCTTCCTCGCTGTTGCTGGATATTACCCGTGCGGGTAACGGCCAGCGACTGGTTGCCGTGGGTGATCGCGGCCATGTTCTGATTTCCGATAACAATGGCTATGACTGGCGTCAGGTCAGTGTCCCGAGCCGGCAAATGCTGACGGCTGTCAGCTTCCCAACGGCCACAACCGGTTTTGCAGTCGGGCATGATGCGGTGATTCTGAAAAGTACTGACGGTGGTGAAAGCTGGACCAAGGTTTACGATGACCTTGATGCAGAAGTGCCACTGCTTGACATCATGATGATGGATGAGCAAACGGGATTTGCTGTTGGTGCCTATGGCTATATTGTCCGTACCGAAGATGGCGGTGAAACCTGGGACGACTGGTTCGACATGATTGAGAACGAAGATGAGTTCCACTACAACGCCATTACGCAAATTGGAGACGGAACGTTGTTACTGGCAGGGGAGGCCGGTCTTCTGTACCGCTCGTTGGATGGCGGTGAAACCTGGGAGCTGCTTGAAAGCCCGTACGAAGGTTCATTCTTTGGCATTATTCCCAGCAGCGATCCTGGTTCTGCGATTGTGTTTGGCCTTCGTGGTAATGCCTTTAAAACGGTGGATGCCGGTGAAAGCTGGGGCGAGGTGGATACCGGAACGGATCAGACCCTGTTCGGCGCGGTACATATTGACGGGAATGGACAGGTGATTGTCGGCAGTTCCGGCACACTGTTTGAGATGAGCGATCCGGAACCGCAGATTCATTCCCGCAGTGATCGGGCAACACTGCTCTCTGCTTCTAAAGCGCCGGACAACAGTCTGGTAGTGGTAGGAGAGACCGGTGTACACCGGATGCCGGTGGGCAAGCCTGCTGTCGCAACCCTTTCTGAGCAATAAAAACGGGGTTTCCTGAATGTCCAGTCATCACCTGAATACTGAACCTGTACTGGAGCGCCTGTTTTTTAACAACCGGGTGTTCTTTCTTGTTTTCTTCCTTCTGGCCACTGTTGTTCTTGGCTGGCAGGCTACGCAATACCGTATCGATGCCAGTTTTGAGAAAATGATCCCTCTCAAACATCCGTTTATTCAAAACTGGATGGAACGGCGTGACGAGCTGGGTAGTGGTGGTAACTCACTACGTATTTCTGTTGAAGCCAAAGAGGGCGATATTTTCGATGCAGGTTACATGGAGAGTCTGCGTCGCCTGACGGATGATGTGTTTTATCTGCCCGGGGTTGACAGAGCCGCGTTGAAATCGCTCTGGACGGCTAATGTTCGTTGGTTGGAAGTCACTGAAGATGGCTTTGAGGGCGGACCGGTTATTCCTCAGACTTACGATGGTTCCCGTCAAAGCCTAGATGAATTGCGCGTCAATATTTTACGGTCCGGTCAGGTGGGTAGCCTGGTAGCCAACAACTTCCGCTCCAGCATCATCGAGTTCCCGCTGCTTGAGTTCAATCCTGAAACCGGAGAAAAGCTCGATTACAAGGAGCTGTCACAGAAGCTGGAAGAGCTGCGTACCAAGTATTCTGTGCAGGGCGTCGATCTCCATATCATCGGATTCGCCAAGATATTAGGCGATCTGTTCGAAGGTGTGGATGCTATCAAGATCTTTTTCCTGCTGGCGATTGCCATCACGCTTGTTCTGCTGCTGGCTTATTCCCGCTGTCTGAAAAGTACCTTGGTGGCGGTGTTTTGTTCGCTGGTTGCGGTGGTCTGGCAGCTGGGGCTGCTGACGGCCATGGGATTTGGTATCGACCTTTATTCCATTCTCGTACCATTCCTCGTGTTTGCGATTGGTGTGAGTCATGGTGTGCAGATCATCAATAATATCGGTATTGAGTCTGCCCATGATGCATCATCGTTAGAGGCAGCCCGTCGTACTTTCCGTACGCTGTATATTTCCGGTATGTTGGCTCTGGTGTCTGACGCGATTGGCTTCCTGACACTCCTTGTCATTGAAATCAGTGTGATTCGCGATCTGGCCATTGCTGCCAGTATCGGTGTTGCGGTCATCATTTTGACCAATCTGGTGCTGTTGCCGGTGCTGATGTCTTACATCGGTGTTAGCAAGCGGGCCAGTGAACGGTTAAAGGTGACGGAAAAGAAAGAGGCCATTACTTGGCGAGTCATGTCCTATTTTGCGCATCCAGTCGTCGCGCCGTTGTCTGTCGTACTGGCTGTTGCAGGTTTTGGTGGCAGTTATTACTTCAGTCAGGATCTTAAGATTGGTGACCTGGATCCTGGTGCACCGGAACTGAGGGCTGATTCTCGCTACAATCTCGACAACAAGTTTATCACCGAAAATTATTCCACCAGTGCGGATACCTTTATCACCATGGTGGAAACCGATACTGAGCAGTGTTCATCCTATGCGTTTATGGATGCGCTGGATCGCTATATGTGGCATATGAAAAATGTCGATGGCGTTCAGGATGCGGTGTCTATGGTGACAGTAGCCAAGCAAGTCATCAAGGGCTTGAACGAGGGTAATCCCAAGTGGCAGGCCTTGTCGCGTAACCAATATGTATTGAATAACGCGATCAGCAACCAGACCGCTCAGCAGCTCTACAACAAGGATTGCAGTCTGGCGCCGGTATTGATCTTCCTTGAAGACCACAAAGCGGAAACGCTTCAGCGTGTGGTTCAGGCAACGGAAGCGTTTGCGGCTGAAAATAACCGGGATGGGCTGACCTTCCTGATGGCTACCGGTAATGCTGGTGTTGAAGCTGCGACCAACGAAGTCATTGCCTATGCGCAGAACCAGATGCTGGTATTTGTCTATGGCGTGGTCAGTATCCTGTGTTTGATCACATTCCGCTCAGCTCGTGCGCTGATTTGTATCATTGTCCCACTGGCGCTGACATCGCTACTCTGTCAGGCGCTGATGGCTCAGTTAGGCATTGGTATCAAGGTGGCGACATTACCGGTTATTGCGCTGGGGGTTGGTATTGGTGTCGATTACGGTATCTATATCTATACGCGTCTTGAAGGATTCCTGCGCCAGGGCATGCCTCTGCAGCAGGCGTATTACATGACGCTGCGCACTACGGGTAAAGCGGTTATCTTTACCGGTATTACCTTGGCCATTGGGGTGGGTACGTGGATCTTCTCCCCGATCAAATTCCAGGCGGATATGGGGATGCTGCTGACCTTCATGTTTGTATGGAACATGATTGGTGCGATCTGGCTGATGCCTGCGCTGGCGCGTTTTGTTTTGCGTCCTGAGCTGCTGGCATCTAAAGCCCGTGAGGAAGCTGTGCTGAAGTCCCAAACCTCAGCGGGTTAACGCATTCGTTTAGAGGCTGTCGCGAAACCAGTATCAACGGGTAATATACACACATCTGCAGATAGCCCGTAACGACCAATGACAACAAAGCAAAAAATTGACCTCTGCCGAACTCCACAATTCGATTTTTT
>MUIA01000446.1 GCA_002084115.1 Oceanospirillales bacterium LUC14_002_19_P2
AACCGGTTGCGGTTGTTTTGCCAAAAGAGGACAGAAGGTAGTCAGAGTACAGCTCAATCAGATCGTGTTTCATACCGGCAATAATGCCGTATTTTCAGTCTTGTGCGTAACTTGAGTTAAAAAGAAAGAAACAGAAAGCAGCTCAGGAGGTTGCCAACAGATTGACCACGGTTGCCTGCACGATCTGAATCGTACGGCTATCGGTGATAGCAAACTCTTTTTCAAGCATGTCGGCGATACGCTGGCGCAGCGTGTCAGGCGTTTCCACCGGTGTTGGCGCCTGAGTTTCCGCCTGCGCGCCGTGCACCACGTGAATGCCATGAATCCGCGCGTAATCGACCGCGCCGGGGGTCATCAACATATCCCGCTCCAGCAGCAGTGTGTCTCCGGTCAGGAACCCGGTGATGTTGTTCCGGGTCACCAGTCGTTTACTCATCCACTGATCTCCATGTTGTCCACAATACCGACAATGGCGGCATCCACAGGACCTTCATGGATCATGGCCGCCTTACGTGCCGCACCGCCCCGGGCTACCAACACCATGTCGCCGATCCCGGCGCCAACCGTATCCACAGCTACCATGGCACTCTTGGAATCCTCTCCGTCGGAATTCACCAGGCTGACGATCATCAGCTTGAATCCGTTGAGGCCATCCAGTTTGCGGGTCGCCCAGATGTTGCCTGTTACCTTGCCTATCAGCACCTGCGATTCTCCTGCATCAATGCTCCGGATCGTCCGGATACCTGCCGTAAGGCGATGGGGAAAACCGGAAAATCGAAATGGTGGAAACAGTAATATGAGTACTGTTCAACCTTGTTGATTTCCATCAATTCGGTTGAAAACAATGTGTGAATCCAGATCAAAGGAGTGGGCTGACAGAAAGCAGATTACCAGTGTACCGAAGGCTCCGGGCATTGATCAACAATCCAGAGCGATAGATTCTGGTAAAGTTAAGGCTCTGCGAACAATGACATCAACAGGCAGTGACTAACATCATGACCGTCTATTTCCGTTCTCTTCTTACTGTTGCTACAGCGCTGTGGCTCTCTGGCTGCTCAATTACCCATCCACTTGATACGGATCAAGCGACACTAACCCCGTGTCCATCGACACCTAACTGCGCATCAACAGAAGCTGATAACACCGTCCATCGCATTGAACCATTCATACTGGCAGCACCGGCTGAGCAGGCCTGGCCGCAGATCGTCAAAACTGTCTCTGACATGCCCCGGACAACCGTAAATACCGAACGTCCCGGTTACCTGTATGCAAAAAGCTACAGCAAACTTTTCCACTTTGTGGATTATCTGGAAGTACTTAGTGTTCCCGAAGAAAATCGGCTCGCGGTTCGCTCATCGTCCATGCTGGGCATCTCTGACCTGGGCGTAAACGCCAAACGTACCGCAACCCTGAGAAAGGCACTTCAAGAGAAAGGAATCATCGAATAAAACACAGAGAGGTCGAACGACCTCTCTGTCAGACACACTTACATGGCAGGATAGGTATACGGCGCCTGGATGCCCAGAGGCAGACCCAGTGCCCAGTAACCCAGCAGGAAGATGGTCCAGGTCACTAGGAAGAACAGGGTGAACGGCATCATCATGGAAGCGACGGTACCGATACCCGTGTCCTTGATATAGCGCTGGCAATAGACGACAACCAGCGGGAAGTAAGGTAGCATCGGTGTGATGATGTTGGAAGAAGAGTCGCCGATACGGTAAGCCGCCTGGCTCAGCTCAGGGGAGATACCCAAGCTCATCAGCATCGGTACGAAAATACTGCCGATCAGCGCCCATTTGGCAGAAGCGGAACCCACCAGCAGGTTCACCATGGCTGTCAGGAAGATAATACCGACAATAGTCGCCTGACCCGGCAGATTCATTGCCTGCAGTACTTCTGCACCGCTCAACGCCAGCAGGATGCCCAGGTTGGAATCTGCGAATGCCTTCAGGAACAGGGCGCAGAAGAATGCCAGTACCATGTAGGTGCTCATACCCGCCAGGGTCTTGCTCAGCGAACCCATGATGTCCTTGGAACTCTTGAAGGTGCCGGCCAGCTTGCCATAGACAATACCAGGGACCAGGAACAGCAGGAAAATCAGCGGCACGATGGACTGCATCAACGGTGCGCTGTAGCTGCTCAGGGAACCTGAAGCATCACGCAGACTGGAAGATTCCGGCAGACTGGCTGCCGCCAGCAGCACAAGACCCGCCACCATGGACAGCGTGGCCCAGGTGAATGCACGGCTTTCCTTTGCCGTCATCTCACTCATGTTGGGCGCTTCTTCAACATCATCGTCCAGCTTGAGTTTACCGAGGCGTGGCTCAATGATCTTTTCGGTCACATACCAGCCAAGACTGATAATCAACACGGCTGAGCACAGGGTGAAAAAGTAGTTGCTCAGCGGGTTAACCACATAGTTCGGATCATAGATCTGGGCAGCAGACTGGGTGAAGCCCGCCAGCAGCGGATCAATACTGGACGGTACAAAAGCCGCAGAGAACCCACCGGAAACACCGGCAAATGCTGCTGCAATACCCGCCAGCGGATGACGGCCGGCAGCATAGAAAATGATACCGCCGATAGGAATGACCAGCACGTAACCAGCATCCGAGGCCACATGACTGAAGATAGCGATCGCGATCAGTAGCGGCGTAAGAATCTTTGCCGGTGTAATACGCAGGATTTTCTTGATACTGGTATTGATGTAACCGGACTGTTCCGCCACACCAATGCCCAGCATGGCGACCAGCACCATTCCCAGCGGTGCAAACGTCATGAAGGTGGTGACCATGGTGCTGAGGAATTCAGCCAGATACTCGCCGGTCATCAGGTTTTTGACCGTCAGTGCTTCCTTGGAGACAGGGTGGAGCAGATCGTAACTGAAGAGGGAGAGGAATGCAAATTCTGGTTAACTTGAACACCGATTCTGGTTTGCTTGAACACCCCCGACACCTTACGTATTGGCGAACCTGATTTTTAGACCAGGTGTTCATTTGCTTCCAGTTTTCCCATTTTCT
>MUIA01000448.1 GCA_002084115.1 Oceanospirillales bacterium LUC14_002_19_P2
ACCAGTCGCTTGATTACAGAACCCCTCAGGCAATTCACTTTGCATGAGGAACAATCAACCAACTACCAGGACTTAACTTAAATTTGTGGATTTACTGTCTTGATAGTGGGGTCCACCATATATAGGTCATGGTTCGCCAACCAAAAGCCGCATTCCAGCGCACCGTTTCAAAAATAAACAGGGAAAGGGTGTAGAGAAATTCATCGTTGGGAATCTTGTAAAAACCATGAATCTTATTGAGGTGCGACGCCATCTCCCTACCGGCTGGACTGCCTGGTCCAGGCTGCATGATTTCCCGCAGAATGGCCTTGGTATCATCCAGGCGTTTGGTGCTTTCTTTTTCATAACGCCCGGTTTGGTGCAGTAACCGGGCAATGCCGGGAATACCGAAGGTTTTCAATTGGGCCAGTTCGCCGGCTATCAATGTATCCAAAGGAAACTCATGCTCAGCCATGATCCGCACCATCTCATGATGGTCCTTTGCTGGATCCAGTGTGGCCAATCGTCGAGTGTGCTTGCCTGTACGCAATGTCAGCATGGTTTACCTGCATCCTGAAGTATTTTTTATTCTTTTTCTCTGAGGTGAGCCTCGATGCACTCAAGGCACCCACACTTTATCAGGACGTTAACATGAACCGTAGGATGAAACCCATCATCGAATCGCAGTGGAACAACGAAGACCCTCCTGTATATTATTAAGTGTTAACGCCTGAAAACCGTTCCACCTCGTGACCGGCCGTTGTGCTTCAGGACTTCATTCATGCTCAGGGAAAACCACAATCAATGAGCCAAAGAAAAAAACATGTCTTGGCGCTGGGACTGGTTGCCGGCGTAATCGTCGCCACCGCTCTCCTGTTACCCGCCATCAGCGGACAACTGATCAACGGGCAGCTCAGCCGCCAGATTCAGGCAATTGCCGATACCAACCACTACACCGTCAGCCAGCTGGAATTGAGCAAGGGGTATACCGAAACCCAGCTGACGGCCCGCCTGGAAGGCAAGGATCTGCGCGAACTCAACGGGGAAAGTATTACGCTTGAGGGCACGATCCATCACGGCACCCTGCTGTCATTGCCTAATATGGCGACAGCATCACTTGATCTGCATTACGCCATGACCCAGGCGCCCATGCAGCTGGATGTTCCCGGCAAACTCACCCTCACTCAGGCCTGGGGCGGCCGCACCCGGGTGACGGTTGAAGCCGGTGAGTACAATATTCCGCTGGATCCGGAGAGTGACCTTCAATTACAAATCTCCGGCACACAGGCCAGTTACGACAGTGACATGCAGGATGGCAGTGGCACAATAATCAACCTGACACCGGCCGACTGGAAAATGATTGAACGTGGCGAGCAGGTGGGCGGTATCAGCTTCTCTGAGGGGGTTCTTACGCTTGAAAACGGCTTCAACCAGTGGCTGATGACCGTACCGGAACTGACCGTCACAGGTGTAACACCTATGGGTGTTCAAACCCTGCTTTCGATCGCCGACCTGAACATCAGCAGCCATGAACAGGTGGAAAACGACCTGCTGTCGTCCACCGCCCGGCTGGAAACCGGCGCCGTGGTGATCCCCATGATACCCATACCGTCAGGCAAAGAGTTTATCAACAGTCTGGCGATTCAATTCTCTGCCGAGAACCTCAGTGTACCGGCCCTGCAAAAACTGCTCAGTATTGGCCAGTCCATGGATTCACTGGAAGCCGAGCAAGGGCGTGAGGAATTGCTGGCAGTCGCTGTCGAGTTTACCCGGCATCTGCCCCGTTTCGCTATCGACAGTATTGATCTGGATACCGTGCAAGGCAGTGTGTCCCTGGGCTTCAGCGTGCAGGGTAACCAGCATACCGGTGATCTGCTGACCCAATACCTGAACGAGCCCCCTGTCACTGAAGCGGACAGTCAGGCCATGAGTAAACAGGCACTGAACGCTGTTAACAGCACCGTCTCATTCTCCGCAACGGATTCCATGCTCAACTGGGGCTGTGAACACTTCGGCAGCGCCGCTGCCATGGCCGACGGCAACCCACCCAGTCACGCCAAACGAATGGCCACCCTGTGTCAGGAAATGGCGACTTCCGGTGATTTCCTGATCATGGCCTGCGATACGGAGGTAGACATAGCGCGCAAGCAGCTCTGCCTGACCGCGATGGAAGAGGTACGCAAACCCTGGGTGGAAGAGCGAAAGTTGATGTTCCGCCTCGAGGAAGGCATTTTCAGCATCAATGATGTCCCGGTTGAACTGCCTGTCGGCCCCTAACCTGAGCATCAGGCATCACGTACATTTCTGTTAGTGATGCCTATCATGATTCCATGGTAAATTACGCACCGGCTGCAGTGTGATCCTGCAACCGGTGTACCATCCAGCTCAGGCAATTACCGTGGAACTGACGCTTACTACCCCCGCCCTGTTTTTCCCTGCAATATCGTTGCTGTTTCTTGCCTATACCAACAAATACCTGTCACTGGCGGCGCTGGTTCGCAGCCTACATCAGTCGTTTCGGGAGAACCCACAGCGCAAGTCCCTGTCGGGACAAATAGAAAATCTCCGTGTACGAATGAACTACATCAAGCAGATGCAACAGCTCGGCATCATCAGCTTTATCCTGTGTGTGGTGGATATGTTCCTGCTGTTCCTGAATATGGAAGCGGCGGCAATGGTCGTTTTCGGGCTATGCCTGCTATTCCTGCTGGCATCACTGGTTGTCTGTGCCTTGGAAATCCGAATTTCCGGCGCAGCCCTGGATATGCAATTACGAGCGATGGAATAACGCACAAGCATGAGGCATTCGTGCATATTCAATGTTGTCGAACGAATGCCTCATATTCCTGCAAGGAATCATCTAAACACGGTTTCATCTTATCTTCTCAAGTTACGCACAAGACTGAAAATACGGCATAATTGCCGGTATGAAACACGATCTGATTGAGCTGTACTCTGACTACCTTCTGTCCTCTTTTGGCAAAACAACCGCAACCGGTTTGTCTAACCTGTCGGACGATGCCTATAGCCATGATCAGGTC
>MUIA01000450.1 GCA_002084115.1 Oceanospirillales bacterium LUC14_002_19_P2
ACCGCCGGCACTCCGACGGTCATCCGAGGAAGCTCATGAGCAAGTTTTGCACCAGATCAACCTGGGGTGGCAGATCCGGCCAAACTGCCCATGATAAAGCCTGAGTGCAGCATCGTTTCTGCACAGGGAATTCATAATGGCACAATCAACGCACCGATTTAAAGCCTTGGTTCCACCTTCTCCAGTGTGGGCGAGTGGGATTGCTCAGACGATGATTCTTCCGGTTGCCAGTCCGGATAACCAAAAAGGTGCCTTAGTCGCTGACCCATGCGCTTTCCCGGAGCAAAGGCATCACGCAGCATATCGCGCCACTCATGAAACGACAGTGTGATGGGGTTATGGGAATGGATCTGGTGGGTAATGCCATACTCACAGGCTTCATCTTTCTTTTCGTCGACGAATGTTCCGAACAGCCGATCCCAGATAATCAGAATGCCGCCAAAATTCCGGTCTATATACGAAGGATTTCGTGCATGGTGCAGACGATGATGGGCAGGTGTATTAAAAATCCACTCAAACCAACCCAGTTTGGGAATGATTTGGGTATCGATAAAGAACTGGTAGAACAGATTCATCAGGACAACTGCGATCACTGCTTCCGGCGGAAACCCTAAAATCACCATCGGGGTCAAGAATACCCACATCCCTGCCACCGGATACATCAGACTCTGACGAAAGGCCGTGGAAAAATTCAGTTTCTCGGATGAGTGATGCACCACATGAGCAGCCCACATCCATCGAATATTGTGACAGGCGCGATGAAACCAGTAGTAAAAGAAATCCTGCAGCAGGAACAGCAGAGCAATTGACCAGGCAGTCACCGGTATCTCGAACAAGCGGAAGTCAAACAGCCAGAAATAGACCGCAATGACCATCACGCCGGTGAGCGCCTCCACTAGCTGATACATCCCCGCCAGCATGGCGTTGGATACCGTATCAGCCAGTGAATAGTTGGCGCTCTCAGAAAAACGGTTCCGATGTTTACGGAGATAAAAAAACTCTGCGCCAATGGTCACCAGATAAAGGGGGGTCAGCAGCAACAAGAGAAGGTTGATATCAAAATCCATATAACACTCTCAGCAATTCTTATTGTTCTTACGATGCGTATTATTCCACGCAATAGCCGTGACACCATGACCTCAATGCGCGTTCTGCCGGTCATAAGGGGATATTCACTACGCTCCCTTGATCACATGGACTATCCTGCAAGGCGCCTAATAACCCAGCAGATCTGACCCAATACCGGAGCATGCATGTGACAACCATTCACATCGTCAACGCCCATGTCCTCGATGTAGCCAATGGTCGCCTGCAGCGAGGCAATGCCTGAGCTTTCAAGGTTGTCGCATTAAAAAAATCTATGACGGGAGCCGGATGAACCATCCGCCGATATCACCCTGGATGCCGCAGGACTTGTCGTCATGCCCGGCCTGTGTGACGCACATGTCCATATCACTGCGGCTACGCCCGACTTTGTCGCCTTGCGCCACTGGCCGCCTTCCTATGTTGCCGCTCATGCTGCAGACATTCTGAAAGGTATGTTGATGCGCGGCTTTACCACGGTGCGGGATGCCGGGGGCGCTGATTTTGGTTATGCACAGGCCATTGAGGAAGGATTCCTTATCGGCCCCCGCCTGCTCTTTTGCGGCCATGCACTGTCGCAAACCGGTGGCCATGGTGATATGCGTCTGCTGGGTGATGATCACACCGACCACTGTTTTTGCTGTTCAGGCTTGGGAAAAGTCTGCGATGGCATCGCGGAAGTGAGGCGCGCCTGTCGCGAGGAGCTTCAAAAAGGTGCTCACCAAATCAAACTGATGGTCTCTGGTGGTGTCGCCTCCCCCACCGATCGGATCAACAGCACCCAGTTTGCGGAGGATGAAATACGGGCAGCAATTGGAGAAGCTGAAGCAGCCAACCGCTATGTGATGGCCCATGCCTATACCAACCGGGCGATCGTACGGGCACTCGAATGCGGTGTCCGCTCCATAGAGCATGGCAACCTGATAGAACAGGATGGCATTGCATTACTCAAACAAAAGCAGGCGTATCTGGTACCTACACTGTCGACCTACGATCGTGTTGCTCGCGAAGGTGTCGAAGCCGGTATGCCGGTAGCTCTGCAAAAGAAGGTCTATAGTGTGCTGGATGCGGGCATTCAGGCGCTGGAAGCTGCCTGGCAGGCGGACGTGAACACTGTGTTTGGCACGGATTTGCTGGGCAGTATGCACAAGTCCCAGCTGCAGGAGTTCGCCATACGCCGGGAAATCATCCCTAACGCCGAGTTAATACAGTCCGCTACCGTAAAGGCGGCAGAACTGTTCAACCTGTCGAATGAGATCGGCATCGTGGCAGAAGGTTATCGTGCAGACTTATTGATACTGGATGGCAACCCACTGGAAGATATCAACATCCTGCAACAACCTGATCGCTACCTGAACGTGATCATGAAAGACGGCAGGATCTATAAAAACACGCTGTGACGTTTATACCCTTAGGGAGCCACATGACTCCCTAAGAACAAGCGGGTCTCAATCAACCAAACTCAATGCCCTGGGCAAGTGGTAATTCGCCGCCGTAGTTGATCGTATTCGTGGAACGACGCATATAGTTTTTCCAGGCATCACTGCCAGACTCCCGGCCTCCACCGGTTTCCTTCTCCCCCCCAAATGCACCACCGATTTCTGCCCCGGAGGTGCCGATGTTCACATTGGCGATGCCACAGTCAGAGCCTGCAGGCGACAGGAAGCGTTCCGCTTCCCGCATCTTTTCCGTGAATATTGCCGAAGAAAGGCCTTGGGGAACCTCGTTGTGAATGGCGATGGCTTCGTCCAGATCATCATATTCGGCTAAGTTACCCCTGATGGTTGGTTGACCTATACTCCCTTAACCATCCGGCTATCAGGGGATGACTGTTATGAATTCCAGGCTCTTTCAAAATTTCATTGATGCGATTTCGTTATTAACTGTCAGCCAGATAAATATCCTTAACGAAGCGCTGGCATTCGTTG
>MUIA01000451.1 GCA_002084115.1 Oceanospirillales bacterium LUC14_002_19_P2
ACCGATTCTGGAAAACCGGAAAAAGTGTTCAAGACTTACCAGAATCAGTGTTCAAGACTTACCAGAATGGGTGTTCAAGAGTTACCAGAATCGGTGTTCAAGTTGTGCCAGAATACGCACCAGGCAGCGAACCACCTTTTTGCACAGGCTGCGGCAGGTGTGAATCAGTTGTACTGAACGGGGGCCTCGGGGGAGAACGAAGCTCTGGATCCGGCCGCCAATCTCTTCTTCGAACCGGTCAAACCAGGCATCCAGCCGCTGGATGTCTTCCTCGTGAATACTGCCTTTGCCCCGGATGGAACCGTTCATGTGGAACATCTTGGGCTGCAGTTCATTGAGAAACTCAAGGATATCGACAAAACGGTTTTCCGAGTCAGATTCTAGCTCTGTGATCTCACAACCCACCAGGGTGCAGAGTTCATCGGTCAGGATTTCGTAGTCACACAGGGCGGATTCTTCGTAAATAAAGGGGTAACAGAGTTCCCGGATATTGCCGGAGTACTTCAAAGGCATGGTGAAATCCTTCAATGCAAAATAGGCTTACAAAGCGATGCGGACTGGGGTATTTGATTCAGTTAACACCCGTATACCGACCGAAAGATAGGATGACTGCTAGTGAATGGAGTCTATCAGATCAATGGGGGCGGTAAATGATCAGCGTCATGCCGTCACGGGCGAATATTTGCCGTGAGTACTACGTCCATCAACCTTTTGATAGCAACAGATAACGGTGTTGTTGCCACATTATATCGCTAACGGGTTACTGTGCTTCAGGTGCTCTGAATTTGGGGAATGAATGCCTGAGCGATAAGCTGTATGAATGACTCATGCGGAGGGGAGCATGTCGATCAATTACGACGAAACACGCGAGCATCTGGTTCATATTATTAAGAATCTTTCCAGCGATATGGCGCCGGAAGCACGTTACCAGCGGCTGCTGGAGCATCTGGTACATTTGTTCCCCTGTGATGCTGCGAGCCTGATGCAACTGGAAGGTGACACCCTCAAGCCAGTGGCGATTGTCGGTTTGTCGCCGGATACGCTGGGGCGCCGGTTCCCTGTCACTGAGCATCCCCGTTTACAGCAGATTCTTGATAGTAAAACCACCGTACAATTTCCCCATGTCTGTGATTTGCCAGACCCCTTTGATGGCCTTGTGACGGGACATCAAGGCTCGTTGAAAATCCACGACTGCGTAGGCACGCGCTTAATGCTGGATGATGTGCCGTGGGGCGTTCTGACACTGGATGCGCTTGAGGCTGGTGCCATGAAATCCATGTCGCCTGACGCGCGTTTCGTACGGCCATTGCGATGAGCAACGAAACGGTAAAAATGATCAGCCTGATCAATCGGCTGGAAGGCCGCGTTGAGCAGGAGCAGGCCGTCAGCCAGAGCCTGATTGCCGACCAGGTTGTCGAAATGATTGGGCAAAGTCCAGCCATGCAGACCCTTCAGGAAGAAATCAACGTGGTGGCCGGTTCTGATTTGTCTGTCTTGGTGCTCGGAGAAACCGGTACGGGTAAGGAGCTGGTGGCCGGTGCCATACATAAACAGTCTCATCGTCGTCACGCGCCGATGATTCATGTCAATTGCGCCGCGTTGCCTGGTAACATTATTGAAAGTGAATTATTTGGTCATACGCGGGGTGCCTTCACCGGTGCAGTAAAGGACCGAAAAGGCAAATTTGAAATAGCGAACCATGGCACCCTTTTTCTGGATGAGGTCGGCGAGTTGCCTCTTTCCGAGCAGGTCAAACTCTTGCGGGTGTTGCAGAATGGAGACATTCAGCGTGTCGGGAGCGATCAGCAAATCAACGTGGATGTGCGGATTATTGCCGTAACGAACAGAGATCTTGCCGCCGAAGTGAAAGCAGGTCGATTTCGCGCGGATCTGTATCACCGGCTGAGTGTTTATCCTGTCGTTGTGCCACCACTAAGGGAGAGAGGGCAGGATGTACTGTTACTTGCTGGCTATTTCCTTGAGCGCAACAGAGCCAGGTTGGGATTAAACAGTTTGAGATTGTCGGAGTCCTGTCATGCGCTTTTGCAGGCGTACGCATGGCCCGGCAATGTACGTGAACTCGAGCATGCAATCAGCCGTGCAGCCCTGAAAGCGCGGAGTGCTGATCGGGGTTCATATGGTGAGCAGCCTGACGGAATGGTGACCCTACACCCTGAGGATTTTGATATTCAACTGCATTCGGTAAGCGGTGAAAGCGCAGGGGGAGCTATTTTCCCGATACAGCAAGAAACGATGGCTTTGTCCGACGGAAATAAGCCGTTAAAGGCGATGCTGGATGATTATCAGCGACAACTGATTCGTCACCTGCTGAAACAGAAGGGAGGCAACTGGGCGGCAATCGCCAGGACGCTGCATGTGGACCGGGCCAATCTACACCGCCTGGGGCCCGAAGGCTGGGGCTTATTCAGGCCGATAGAAGCAGGTATTAAATGTAACGGCAGTCTGACAATCTGGAATTTACGAACTATTGATCGTTCACAGGTGTAAGTTGTCTTATTCCTGCAGCCGTTATTCCAGAAATAATCATTATAAAACAGTGGGTTATTGTGCTTGCTGTCTTAATGACATCATTTGCTTGGACAATTCACCATGACATCATGGTGGCAGATGGCAGACTGATATGGTTTGAGGCCTCGTCCAACAGGGCTTGAAGAAATAGTTTCAGCTTCCCGAGGTCTCTGTCAGCCAGCAGCTTTTGGCAGGACCTGAAGGTCACTGATCTCATGTAGGGTACTATTTCCAAAGAAGCATTGGGCGAAATCTCAACATGGCCCTAACTGCTGACTAAGGATGTACATTTCAACCTAATGCGACCATGTGACATTATAAAAAGAAGTTATTAGATTGAAGTTTTCCCAAGCCGATCGGGAAACAGCATGTCTATTGAAATAATTCTCTCCTATAAAGTCAATGCATTCTTCCCCATAGATTCAAGGTTTCCCGTCTGGTACAAATATGTCTTTCTCTTAGCTTCTTTTCTTTTTTGT
>MUIA01000216.1 GCA_002084115.1 Oceanospirillales bacterium LUC14_002_19_P2
TGGCGTCCTCTGTATGGTTTGATTGCTTAACAGATTACCCCTGAGCTCTAAATAAATTCAAAGGCTCTGTAGCAACCCTCTGGTTACAGAGGTTATGCATTTATGATACGAATTCAGGTTATTCTAAACAGCAAGTAATCGCAACGAATGGAGAGCAAGGCTCTCCATTCCAGTCATTGTCTATGAAACAGACTTTTTTCTGGCAATGTACTGTTCAATTAATTGCCGGGAAAGCGTAAACATCGGAGGAAGCTCTGGCAACTGATCAATGCGAAACCAGCCACCAGCCTCCAACTCATCCTTATCTAACACAAGCTCACCCGATTCAAACTCAGCGTGATAACCCAGCATGAGATTATGGGCAAAGGGCCAAGGCTGACTGGCAATATACTGGAGGTTTCTTACTCTGACGCCAGATTCTTCATACACCTCACGAGCCAACGCCTGCTCGACAGTTTCTCCTGGCTCCACGAATCCCGCCAAAAGCGTAAACATGCCCGGCTTGTGACGTGGGGAGCGAGCCAGTAAAACCTCATCCCCTTTACTTACCAGCACAATGACACAGGGGGAAACCGGCGGATAATAATGCGCCTGACACTGACCACAAGCTTTATAGCGCTCTTCTGAAATGGCTACCAGTGTTCCAGCACAGGCAGCACAATATTGCGTTTTGCGCCCCCAGTTCAGCAATGAGGCAGCCATGGCCAGAGGCTCAGCATCTGACTCAGCCACCTGCCCCATGGCACTGCGCAGATCTTCACGTTGAGCACCAGATGCTACATCTGCAACTTCTATGGCATGGAAAACAGCCCGGGAATCACTCCCCAAAACATAGTGTTGTACGATAGTTTCTTGAGAAAAAGCGCCCGGCACGCCCTGCGTACTGCATGACCAATACATAGCACCCTGCTCATTCAGCAGCAGTTCTCTGCCTGAAAACACAATGGCATAGGCAGGCTTAACCGCGTCCTTATCTGTCAACTGGCGGCGGTCCAGAGACTCCGAAGCATTGCGGGAAATTAATTCAGGCAGCAACGTGATACCCCAGCTCATCAAGTGCGTTTTCTGCGAGCTTCAGTGCATCCACCGGCGTCGTCGCCGGAACATCCAGAGATTCCAGGTAAAACTCCAGACTGGATAGCACATCAGCAAAAACCTCCATGACCCGATCAGACGGGATGGATTCCTGTTCCATAATATGCTCCCGGATAAACCGGGAACAATACTGGAGAATATCGGAACAACGATCTTCACCCAGAAAATAGAGCCCACCGGCAATGGCAGAGAGCGATCGCGGCAAACTTTCCAGATGAATTTTGTCATAGTCTGACTCAAGGTAGGCAGTCACGGCACGCTTGGCGAGCGTAATACCCGCTACTGCTTCAGACTGGACGACGCCGCTGGCTTCCTGCAAAAGACGCTCGGTGACATGACTCTCTCCACGCGACTTATCCGCGCCTTCTGTCTCGACAGATGCTCTGCATGGTCCAGCACTCAACGCACTGACCATGGTTTCCACATACAAAACCGCCTCAGCAACAGAATCCAGTTCTTCTGGAGTGCTGACAGCCCCAGCATCATGCCATTGCCGGACCAGGGGCTGTTGTCGCTGCAGTGTATTAGCCGCCGAATGCAGTCCGGTCATGGACAGCGTTTTCCCCAGACGGGCAATATGATTCTGTAACTCGCCAAAATCCGGGTCCTGACCAGCACCGCGTTCCAGTAGATCCAGCGTATCCTTAACTGTCGCCAGCTCTTCACCCAGCGCCTCAGACAGTGACTGGAACACGCCGTTATCCGGCCCGGACATTACCTGCCGGGCATTGCCCAGAGAAATATCGTTGAAAGGAAGCGTAGTGATCTTGTAACGATGCCGAACCCCCTGCGCCAATTCACTGCCGCTATCAGCCAAAGCCAGCAAATATAACAACTCTTTCTGGTGCAACCGGGGAATATCCAGAACCTGTTGACCCGCATGCAGCTGCAATCGTCGAATCTGTTGATCCAGACGAGAAAACAGAATCCGCCGGTTTGGTGTTAAAGCCATCTCAACATCCGCAATGGCCTCCAGACAGGCAGCGGCAACCAGAAACAACTCCGTAATCGCTTCTTTCTGAGACAGCCGATGCAAATGCAGCATACTGCGCTGCATCAACTTAACACCGGCATAGGGCTTTTCCTGAGACATCATGCCCAACAGCCCCACCTGATACACCTGCCTCAGACGGCGTATAGGCGATTTATTACTCTCAAGTGGTTTTACGAGAGGGCCTGATGCTTCGGGTTTCACATCCAGCCGAACGGAAAAAAACCAGCTTTCAGGCAATGCGGCTTCCCCCCGGGCTTTCCTGACCCGGTTGATCTCTGGCAGCAACAGTTCAGGCAATTCATCACGCTGCGTCACAACGTAATTCAGGTAACGTTCCAGAATAAACAAACCACGCCCCAGGCAATCGAGACGGTCATCGGTGACCGTCATGCTGCCCGGTGTCAGCGCAAGGGCCAGCTCTGTGAGCTCTATAACCAGTAACTCTGCACCATTGAGCTCAATCAGTGTCAGGATACCGCCAATCTGCTGCAGGTCATCAATACACGCCTGCAACGATGCCCCCTGATCCGGAGCCTCAGCAAAGTGTTCCAGGGATTGAACCGCGTGCTGGAGTGTGGCGTCTAACTCGTCACGCAGGGGGTGCAGTGCATTGACTCCCGCCATGGGGGTTACTCCTTGTCGTCGTATGTCTCAATCATCAAAGACAGGGGTTTGTTTTGACATCTGCGCCATGATGGCCCGCTTGAGGTCATCCGATTGCAACATGGAGGCATTCCAGGAGGCTACATAATTCAACCCTTCCTCAACCGAATGGTCACGGGTATAAATCACTCAAGTTACGCAGTAACGAATAACCTTAGCTGCTCGAATGATGCCCGCAGAGCGGTCATGTAAATCTTCGCCCTGAGCTGAAAATGATTGACCTTCAGTTTCAGGGAGAGGGTTTCC
>MUIA01000456.1 GCA_002084115.1 Oceanospirillales bacterium LUC14_002_19_P2
ACCGGTTGCGGTTGTTTTGCCAAAAGAGGACAGAAGGTAGTCAGAGTACAGCTCAATCAGATCGTGTTTCATACCGGCAATAATGCCGTATTTTCAGTCTTGTGCGTAACTTGAGATATTCAGCTAAATATTACCGATGCTGAGCAGGGAGCTTATCTAAGTCTTGTCGCAGTGGGTTTGGTCATCGGAGGCTTATTGACGCTGGCCCTCCAGAATAAAATTGTCTCGCCCTATCGATTACTCGCTGCTGTGATGGTGGGGGCTTTTTCCATCAGTCTGCTGACCGTTATTACGGATATTGTCCTGTCAGCAGAGGCCCTGCTGGTGGCAAGTATCGCTGGTGGATTGAGTATCAGTCTGATTGTGGCCGGGCTACAACATTTTGCACCTGAGCATGCCCGCGGCCGTGTAATGAGTGTTTACACCATGATTAGCCAGGTGATACCGGCTATCAGCGGGATATTGGCGGGTGTTGCGGCGACCTGGTTGTCTGTCCCGGATGCGTTCAGGCTATTTGCGGCGGTTATTATTGCGCTGGCTATCGTGGTCATGCTGCGTCCTGCCTCGCAGGACTATCATCGGCAGGTCAGCCATTCCGACGTTGAAATCTCCGGAGAGACTTAGTATTCGTACCCAGAAGACATGCTGTCAGGGATAAAAATTCACGGATGAGTATGGAGTCTATATAATTGTCGATTTTTTAGGGTGTAATCCTGATGGCTAACTATAGTACCAACGAATTTCGCTCCGGCCTGAAGGTGATGCTTGAGGGTGATCCCTGCGTCATTCTGGAGAACGAATTCGTTAAGCCGGGCAAGGGCCAGGCGTTCAACCGCGTACGTCTGCGCAACCTGATGACCAATCGTGTCTGGGAACGGACCTTCAAGTCTGGTGAATCCCTTGAGGCGGCGGATGTCATCGATCTGGACATGGAATATCTCTACACCGACGGTGAGTTCTACCACTTCATGATGACCGATGGTTCTTTCGAGCAGCACGCTGCCAGCAAGGAAGCCGTAGGCGATACCATCAACTGGCTTAAAGAGCAGGAAGTTTACACTGTTACTCTGTACAACGGTTCTCCCCTGTCCGTAGCACCGCCGAACTTCGTATTCCTGGAAGTCACTCAGACTGATCCTGGCCTGAAAGGTGATACTGCTACCGGTGCTACCAAGCCGGCAACCCTGAGCACCGGCGCTGTGGTCAAGGTGCCCCTGTTCATTACTGAAGGTGAACTGCTGAAGATTGACACCCGTACCGGTGAATACGTCGGTCGCGTGAAGTAATCTGTTCGGCCCGGGCTGCTGTCCGGGCCTGTCCCGCCTTTTTTCTTGCCGGAAATCCGCTATCTTCTCCTGACCGCTTTTTTAACTGACTTGCATTGAGGCTGCCATGGCTGTAGAGCATGACGACTGGAAACCGTCTGCATCGTTTTCTGAATTGCGTCGGCGCGGCGAGTTGTTGCGGGGTATCCGCGAGTATTTCCATGCCGAACAGGTGTTGGAAGTGGAAACACCGATGCTCTCCTGTGCTGCCACGGTAGATCCGCATATCGACAGTTTCAGTGCAGAGTTTTGTCCCGTAGGAACTAGTGCACGGCAGACGGTCTATCTTCATACCTCCCCCGAATTTCCAATGAAACGTCTGCTGGCCGCAGGTTCAGAGGATATTTATTACCTGGGGCGGGTATTTCGTAATGGTGAAGCCGGTGGCCGCCATAATCCGGAATTCACCATGCTGGAATGGTATCGACTGGTGATTGATCACCACGCCCTAATGGATGATGTCTCGGCATTACTCTCTTCAGTCACGCCTTTCGGGGAAATCGGTCGCTACAGTTATCAACAACTGTTCGAGCAGCATTTTGACATTAATCCCCATACAGCCAGCGATCAGGCGCTTGAAAAACTCGTTCATGAAAAGGTAGATGCCTCGCTTCAGGGACTGGCGCGTAACGATTGGTTGGATCTGCTGTTTTCCGCAGTTATCGAACCAGAGCTGGGCGGGTGTGAAAACGGCCAGCTGGAAGGTGTTTATGTCTATGACTTTCCAGCCTCTATGTCTGCGTTGTCTCGCATCATGACGGATAAGGCGGGTCAGCAGGTGTCTGCGCGGTTCGAACTGTTCATTAATGGTGTCGAACTGGCCAATGGCTATCATGAGCTGGCAGATGGTGATGAACTGGGTGTTCGTTTCCGTAATGATCAGGAAGAAAGGAAGTCTTTGGGCCGCCCAGTCTATCCCTATGATCAACGCATGGTCGACGCACTAAAAGAAGGTTTCCCGGATTGTGCCGGTGTAGCCATGGGTATTGATCGGCTACATATGTTGATGGCGCAGACCCGGCAGATTGCGGATGTTTTGGCATTTGATTTTCATCGCGCCTGAAATAGGCGCTGTTTGAAAGATAGGTGTATTTACACACTAGGCGGGAAGCGTCAGCTCTCTATAATGCGCCTCCTGTTGCGGTCAGCTTCTTAGCGACCCGGTCGTCAAACGCAGGATTATCCACAGGATGAAACGAGCGATTGACACAAGGCCGAAACGCTGTAGAATGCGCCGCCTGTCAACGAGCTTCGCTCTCCGGTTTCACCGGTTGAAACAAGCGCTTGACACTGAAGTCCGCCACTGTAGAATGGCGGCCTCGCTGAAACGGACAAGGTTCTTCGGAACGCAGTCTGAATCATTTTCAGTGATGAGTTCTTTAACAAATTATCAAGCAATTCGTGTGGGCGCTTGCTCGGATGAGAAAAGTTATTTCTCCGGAAATAACCAAAGATTTTCGGCCCTTTTCCAGGTTGGCGGATCATTTCAGAGCCTCCTGTCTTATTTTCAGATAAAGGTAATCCAGGTCATTGTACCAACACGCTTTATAGATAATGCGTTTGATTACCCCGTTAAAGGCTTCGATTTTCGCGCTGGTTATACGATGCTGGCAATATGACAGCAATCCTTCTCTAGCCCTGTCTAACCCCTTGGCAAACTT